>JAQGNA010000160.1 GCA_028292075.1 Rhodoferax sp.
CGTCCCCCTGGACCAGCGTGGTTGGCACCGCGCGCACCGCAAGCGTCTTGGGAGAAAACGGCGTGATCTCCAGGCCGAGCGTGGCCAGGGTGTCGGCATGGGCTTCGGCCGTGGCCACCTCTTGCGGCGTGGCGGCGAAGGTGACCGGGATCAGCAGCGGCTGGCTGGCGATGCTGGCGGTGTCGATCTGCAGCTTGAGCCGTTCGTACTCGATGCGCTCGTGCGCGGCATGCATGTCGACGATCACCAGGCCCTGGGCGTTCTCGGCCAGGATGTAGACGCCCTGCAGTTGCGCCAGGGCCCGGCCCAGCGGCCAGGTGACCCCGTCGGGCGCCGCCGCTGCGGCGGTGTCGAATGGCGCGGCCGGGGTGTCGCCGGCAGAAGCTGGCAAAGTGCGTGGCCCGATGGCGAACGAGGGGGCGAAAGGCTCGGCGCTTGGAAAGGCGGCGTTGGTCGCCAGATCAACCGTGGAACCATCGGCTGCATCGGAGGCGGCATTGGCAGCAGGCACCGCTGCCCGCACCGGCCACAGTGCTTCGAAGTCGGAGATGCGGTGGCCGCCGGGCGCGCCGAAATTCATGGCCGGTTGGGCCCACTGGTGGGTTGCGGCCGGCCGCGTGGGCGCCAGTGCAAAAGCCGCCAGGCCAGACGGCGTGGGGCTGGTGGCGCCGACCGAGCCGGTGGCAGCGGGGGCTGTTGCGGCTGCTGTGGCGGTTGCACGCGGCACCGCCAGCGCGTCGTCCACCGCATGCCGCACGGCTTGATGGACCTCGCGGCTGTCGCGAAAGCGCACCTCGATCTTGGTGGGGTGCACGTTCACGTCCACCCGGGCGGGATCGATGGCCACATACAGCGCGTACACCGGCTGGCGCTGTCCGTGGAGCACGTCCTCATAGGCGCTTCTCGCCGCATGGGTGATGACCTTGTCGCGCACGAAGCGCCCGTTCACATAGGCGAACTGCTGGTCGGGCCGGGCGCGGGAGGCGTCGGGAATGCCGGCACGGCCCCACACCCGCAGCGGCGGCAGGCCGTCGTCTTCGTGCGGCCGTTTGTGGGACGCGGTGCGGTAGTCCACCGCGACCGACTGGGCGATGAAGTCGTCGCCCAGCACGTCGCGCAGGCGTTGGTCGAGCGCGTCCATGGCGCCGGGGTGCGGGCAGGCGCGCCATTGCTCGACCAGTTTGCCTTCATGCCAGATGGCAAAGCCGACGTCCGGCCGGGCCAGTGCATGGCGGCGCACGGCTTCCACGCAATGGGCCAGTTCGGTGGCGTCGGTCTTCAGGAACTTGCGGCGGGCCGGGGTGCTGAAGAACAGTTCCTTCACCTCGACCGTGGTGCCGGTGCTGCGCGCCACCGGCCGCAGTTCACCGGAGCGGCCATCGAGCAGGAAGGCGCTTGCATGTCCCATGGCGCGCGACAGGATCGCCATGTCGGCGATCGAGTTGATGGCTGCCAGTGCCTCGCCGCGAAAGCCCATCGTGCCCACCGATTCGAGGTCGTCCAGACTGGCGATCTTGCTGGTGGCATGGCGTTTCAGCGCCACCGGCAGCTCTTCCATGGGAATGCCGCCGCCGTCGTCTTCGACCGAGATCAGCCGCACGCCGCCGGCCAGCAAACGCAGCGTGATCTGCGTCGCGCCCGCGTCCAGCGCGTTGTCTACCAATTCGCGCACGACCGAAGCCGGGCGTTCCACCACTTCCCCGGCGGCGATCTGGCTGATCAGCTCGTCGGGCAGTTCGCGGATGACGCGACGGGTAAGGGGCGCCGAAGATGGCGCGGGCGGGTTGTGCAGGGCGGCGGAGATGTCGTTCACCTGATGATTTTATGCGTCGACGTGTCGCGGCTGCGATGTGCGCGCCAGAGCAGCGGGCATCGACGTGCGGCACGTGGGTCAGCTGACGGCCGGGGTGGCGCATCCGCCGGTTTTGGGGCCCGCCTCACGTGAGTGGACGACAGTGCGGCCCGCGCCATCTTGGTCTGAACCCAACGCCGCCGCGCCGATCGACCGGGGTGGTATGAGCCTGGCGGCCGCCGCCCAGACGCCGCCCAGACGCATCCCCGTCGGGACGGCCGTAGCTGGCCTTGCGCCGTTGCCGAGCGGCCCTTCAGCCCAGCGCCGTGTCGAGCAGCATCATCAGCACGAAGCCGACCATCAGCCCACCCGTCGCCCAGGACTCGTGGCCCTTGCGGTGCGACTCGGGAATGATCTCGTGGCTGATCACGAACAGCATCGCGCCCGCGGCGAAACCCAGGCCCCAGGGCAGCAGGCCGGCCGACAGGCCGATCGCGGCCGCGCCCAGAACGGCACCCAGAGGTTCGACCAGCCCGCTCGCCATGCCCAGGCCCACGGCCAGCGAGCGGCGGTAGCCGGCGGCCAGCAGCGCCACGGCCACCACCAGGCCCTCGGGCACGTCCTGGATGGCGATACCGGTGGCCAGCGCGGTGGCGCGCACCGGGTCGGTGCCGGCATAGCCGACGCCGATCGCCAGCCCCTCGGGCAGGTTGTGCAGCGCAATGGCGAAGACGAACAGCCAGGTCCGGCGCAGCACGCGCGCCGACGGCCCCTCCGCACCCTTGATGAAATGCTCGTGCGGCAGCCACTTGTCGATGAGCAGCAGGGCCGCCCCGCCCAAAAGAATGGCCACGCCGACCGTGCCACCCGCCACCCAGGAATTGGCACCCGACGCGCGTGCCGCGGCCAGGCCGGGAATGATCAGCGAGAAGGCACTCGCCGCGAGCATGACGCCGGCGCCGAAGCCGAAGAGCGTGTCTTCCGCCCGGTCGGACAGCTTCTGTGAAAACACGACAGGCAGCGTGCCGAGCGCCGTGGCGAGCGCGGCCACCGAGCCGCCCAGCAGCGCCTGGCCCATGACCGTCTGCTGGCCAGCATAAAACCAGAACTCACGCAGCAGAAGTGCGCCGCCCAGCGCCACGATGACCAGCCCGAGCAGCCGGCGCCAGCCAAACCAGCGGGCGAAGCCGGGGGCGGTGTGTTCGATGGGTGTCACGCGGTGGGCTCCTGGTCGCGCCAAGGCGCCCTCAGCATCCGAAGGCCCGTCCCCCGACGCCAGGCGCCTGCGCCATCCATTGTG
>JAQGNA010000172.1 GCA_028292075.1 Rhodoferax sp.
GCTCGTAGAGCTGGTCGTTCCGGGCTTCGTCCACACGTGGTGACTGGCTCGTCGGGCCGACGAACATGCCGCTGAACAGATAGCTCAGCGACGGGTGGTTGTGCCAGTACAGCAGCATGCTGGTCAACAGCTCGGGCCGGCGCAGGAACGGGCTGTCGGTCGGCGTCGAGCCGCCCATGACGAAGTGGTTGCCGCCGCCGGTGCCGGTGTGGCGGCCGTCGGTCATGAACTTTTCGGCCGACAGCCGAGATTCGAAGGCCGCGTTGTACAGGAACTCGGTGTTGTCGACCAGTTCCTTCCAGGTATTGACCGGATGCACGTTGACCTCGATCACGCCCGGGTCTGGCGTGACCGCCAGCAGCTTGAGTCGCGGGTCGCGGGGAGGCGGGTAGCCTTCCAGCACCAGCTTCACGCCGAGTTGCTCGGCGGTGTTCTCGATGGCGGCCAGCAGTTCCAGGTAGTCCTCTAGCAGTTCCAGCGGCGGCATGAAGACGTAGATGACGCCGGACTTGGTGCCCACCGCCTCGGCCTTGGGGCCGCTGGCGCGGCGCGGGTCGCGCACTTCGACGCAGAGCGCGGTGCGGGTGATCCAATGGGCCGACTCGTGCGGGGCCGGCACGCGGTTGAAGTCACCCGGCTCGGACTGGCCCGTGGCACGTGCGTTCGCATCGCCCGCGTGGGCGGCCGCGTTGGCCGCGCCGTCCTGGCGCAAGCGAGCTGCCTCTGGCGTGGCCGGCACGCCGGCGTTGTATGGCATGCGTTGCCGATCGCCCAGGCGGCCCTTGTTGAAGGCCTCGGACCAGCGCGCGTCGACACCACCGGCGCTCGTGCCAACTGCGCCGCCGCGGACCGACGCGCCGGCTGCATTGCGCGCGAACATGCTCGAAGCGTCAGGCAGTGCGCCGCGCGGGATTGATGGGTCTTGCTCGACCAGGTACGGGTAGTCGCCCTCGCTCACCCACGGCAGGGAGTCGAGCGGCAGGCGCAGGCCCATTGGCGAGTCGCCGGGCATCAGGTACATGCGCTCGTCGCGGAAGAACCAGGGTCCGGTGGTCCACTCCGGGCCGGCCAGGCGCGGGCCGTCGAGCGGCTTCAACGGCAGCACATAGCCGATGACGGCATCGAGCTTCTGCTCAAACACGCGGCGCAGGCGGGCGCGTTCCATCTCGTCATCGAGCTTGGACTTGAACGGGTCGACGTTGACCGGCAGGCGGCGTTCGCGCCACAGGTAGTACCAGACGTCCTCATGGCCGGCCACGATGTAGTCGGGGGTCAATCCGAGGTTGTTGGCAAGGTGTTCGGTGAAGCGGCGGGCGTCTTCGCTCGTGTAGTGCGATGGCACGCGTTCATCGGCGAAGAGATCGGGGTTGCGCCACACCGGCTGCTGGTCGGCGCGCCAGAAGATGTTGAGCGCCCAGCGCGGCAACTGCTCGCCGGGGTACCACTTGCCCTGGCCGAAATGCAGGAAGCCGCCCCGGCCGTATTGGTCGCGCAGCTTGTGCGTGAGTTCGGCGGCGAAGCCACGCTTCGTTGGACCGAGCGCGTCGGTGTTCCATTCGGCGGCGTCGCGGTCGGCCACGGCCACGAAGGTCGGCTCGCCACCCATGGTCAGGCGCACGTCGCTGGCAATCAGGTCCTGGTCGACCTTTTCACCGAGGGCCAGCACGTCGGTCCACTGGTCGTCCGTGTAGGGCTTGGTGACGCGCGGCGCTTCGTACAGCCGCGAGATGTGCATGTGGTGCGCGAACTCGACCTCGGCCTTGTCCACGCCGCCTTCGATCGGCGCGGCGCTGGAAGGCTGAGGTGTGCAGGCGAGGGGAATGTGGCCTTCGCCGGCGAACAGGCCGGACGTGGCGTCGAGGCCGATCCAACCCGCGCCTGGCAGGAACACCTCGCACCAGGCGTGCAGGTCGGTGAAGTCGACGGTGGTGCCGCTCGGGCCGTCGAGTGCCTTCACGTCAGGGGTCAGCTGGATGAGGTAGCCCGAGACGAAGCGCGCCGCCATGCCGCAGTGGCGCAGCAATTGCACCAGCAGCCAACCGGAATCGCGGCAGGATCCGCTGGCCTTCTCGAGCGTTTCCTCGGGCGTCTGAACGCCGGGCTCCATGCGGATCAGGTAGCGAATGTCTTTCTGCACCTGCTGGTTGATGTAGACCAGAAAGTCGTTGGTGGGCTGCTTCTTGCGATCGAGTTTGTCGAGGTAGGCCTGCACCAGCGGCGTGACCGGCTCGGTGGCGAGGTAGGGCGACAGTTCCTCGTGCAGCGTGTCGCTGTACTTGATCGGGAAATTCTGGGCCTCCGGCTCGAGGAAATAGTCGAACGGGTTGTACACCGCCATTTCGACAACCAGATCGACCGTGACCTTGAATTCGGTCGTCTTCTCGGGGAACACGAGCCGCGCCTGGTAATTGGCAAAGGGGTCCTGCTGCCAGTTCACGAAATGGTCCGCCGGCTCGACCTTGAGCGAGTAGGAGATGACGTTGCTGCGGCAGTGCGGTGCGGGGCGGAGCCGAATCACCTGCGGGCCCAGATTGACGGGGCGGTCGTACTTGTAGTGCGTGACGTGGTTCAGGGCGGCGTGAATGGACATGTATTTGTCTCTGGGAAGCTTCTAAAGGTAAAGGCAGCCGGCGATGCAAGCTACCCGCGATACTAGCAAGACCTGAGCCAGTCGGCGCATTTGCCGCATGGCCATTGGACATGAACCTATGCATCCCAACGGCTGGTCGGTGAACCCTCGCGCCGCCTGGCTCGGCCTGGCGCTCACCGGCTGGTTGGCAGGAACGGTATTGCAGTTGCAGCAGGCGCTGCTCTGGTCGTGGACGTCTTACGCCGGCCTCTTGGCGCTGGCCGTGCTGACCGCAGGTGCGATGGCCGCGCGCAGAGCGGCAGCAGGAACGTCCGCCATGGGTGACGTCTTGCGGTGCATCGGTGTTTTTTGCTGCGCTGCTTCCTGCGCGTTCGCCTCGGCTGGATGGCGCGGGGCGGTTTTTGACGCGCAGTCCATGCCGCCGGCGCTCGAAGGCATCGACCTGCCGATCACCGGCGTTGTGGTGGCCATGCCACAACGGAACGACGGCGGCCTGCGCTTCCGCATGCGGGTCGAGGCGGCGGCACCGTTGGACGACGGCAGGGCGGCCGAGGTGCCGTCGCTGATCGAACTGCACTGGTACCGCGGGCCCATGACCTACGAGACCGACAACGGTGTGCAGGCCCAACTGCAAGGCCAGCCGCCCGACCTGCGCGCCGGCGAGCGCTGGCAGATGACGGTGCGCCTGAAGGCGCCTCATGGCGGCCGCAACCCGCGGGGCTTCGACTATGAACTGTGGCTGTGGGAGCAGGGTGTGCAGGCAACGGGCTATGTGCGCGCCGGCCCGAGCGAGGTGGCCCCGAGGCGGCTCGGTGCCAGCTGGCGCCACCCGGTGGAACGCGCACGCCAGGCGGTGCGCGATGCCATCTACGCCAGGCTCGCGCCGAACGGAACCCAAGGCCCTGACAAGGCGGCACAGGGCCGGTTGGCCGGCGTCGTCGCGGCCCTGGTGGTGGGCGATCAGAGCGCCATTGACCGGGCCGACTGGGACTTGTTCCGCGCCACCGGCGTGGCCCATCTCATGTCGATCTCCGGGCTGCACATCACGATGTTCGCCTGGCTTGCCGCGGCGGTGGTGGGCTGGTTGTGGCGGCGTGTCGACGTGTTCGGTTGGCAAGGCACGTTGCGCTGGCCGGCGCCGCGGGTGGCGCTGGTCGGCGGCATCGCATTGGCCGCTGCCTATGCCGTGTTCAGCGGCTGGGGCGTGCCCTCCCAGCGCACGGTGTGGATGCTGGCCACGGTGGGTGCACTGCGCTGGAGCGGCCGGCGCTGGCCATGGCCGCTGGTGTGGCTGCTGGCTTGTGCGGTGGTGTTGGCGATCGATCCCTGGGCGCTGCTGCAGGCCGGCTTCTGGCTCAGCTTCGTGGCGGTCGGGGTGTTGTTTGCCGCGGACCCCGGTGGCGCCGACCGCGTCGCGGAGGATGGCGGGGTGGCGGCTGCATCCGCGTGGCACGGGCTCGGGCAACGGGCCACGGCCATGCTGCGCGAGCAAACCATCGTCACGCTGGCGCTCACGCCGCTGAGCCTGTTGCTGTTCCAGCAGGTTTCCGTCGTGGGCCTGCTCGCCAACCTCGTTGCCATTCCCTGGGTGACGCTGGTCGTTACGCCATTGGCGCTGCTGGGACTCATCGCTGCACCAATATGGGACGCGGCCGCCATCGCGGTCGCCTGGCTCGGCTGGGGCCTCGCCTTGCTCGCGGCCGTGCCCGGCGCAACCGTCTCGGTGGCGGCTGCCACCGTGCTGGTGAGCTCGGCGGGCGTGGCCGGTGGGCTGTTGCTGGCCATGAAACTGCCGTGGGGCGCGCGCCTGCTCGGTGTGCCGCTGTTGCTGCCGGTGCTGCTGTGGCAATCGGCACGTCCTGCGCAAGGTGAGTTCGAACTGCTCGCGGCCGACATCGGGCAGGGCAATGCAGTGCTGGTGCGCACGGCCACACACAGCCTGTTGTTCGACACCGGACCGCGCTTCGGCCCCGACAGCGACGCCGGCCATCTGGTTCTCGTGCCGCTGCTGCGGTCGCTGCACGAGAAGGTCGACCTGGTGGTGGTCAGCCACCGCGACAGCGACCACATCGGCGGCGCCGAGGCCGTGTTGCGGATGCAGCCCGATGCCCGCCTGCTGACGTC
>JAQGNA010000201.1 GCA_028292075.1 Rhodoferax sp.
TGAACAGCGACGAGCGCCTGACGCAGCCCATGCTGAAGCAGGGCGGAGAATGGCGCCGCGTCGACTGGCAGACCGCGCTCGAGTACGTCGCCAACGGCCTGCGCCAGATCAAGGCGGACCATGGCGCGCAGAGCATCGGCACGCTGGCCAGTGCCCACAGCACCCTGGAAGAACTGTTCCTTGCCGGCGCACTGATGCGTGGCCTCGGCAGTGAAAACATCGACTACCGCCTGCGCAATGCCGACTTCAGCGGCACGACGGGCCAGGTACGCTGGCTCGGCACGTCGATCGCCTCGCTGTCGCAACTGCAACAGGTGCTGGTGATCGGCTCCAATCTCCGCAAGGACCATCCGCTTTTCGCACAGCGCATCCGCCAGGCCGCGCGCCGCGGCTGCAAGGTGCACGCTGTGAACGAACAGGCCTACGACTGGGCCATGCCGATCGCGTCGCAGCTGCTCGGCGAAGCGTCCGGCTGGGCGCAAGCCCTCGGCGAAGTGGCGATTGCCATCGCATCTGCCAAGGAAATCGCGGCGCCGGTGCCCGGCGAAGCCGGTGACGTGGCCAAGGCGATGGCCAAGGCGCTCCTGAGCGGTAGCCGCAAGGCCATTCTGCTGGGCAATGCGGCGGCGCACCATGGCCATGCCGCCCATCTGTTGGCGTTGGCCAATTGGATTGGCACCGAAACCGGTGCTTCCGTGGGTTTCCTCACCGAAGCCGCCAACACTGTCGGCGCTCAGGTTGCGAACGCAATGCCCGGGAAAGGTGGACTGAACGCGGCCGAGATGATGGACGGCGGACTCAAGGCAGTGCTGTTGCTGAACAACGAGCCTGAGTTCGACGCGGCCCAGGGCGCCCGGGCGCTCGCGGGCCTGAACAAGGCGCAGATGGTCGTGACGCTGAGCCCGTTCAAGGCGAACCTGCAGATCAGCGACGTGCTGCTGCCGATCGCACCCTTTACGGAAACCTCCGGTACGTTCGTCAACGCCGAAGGGCGGCTGCAAAGTTTTCATGCCGTGGTCAAGCCGCAAGGCGAAGCCCGTCCGGCATGGAAGGTGTTGCGCGTGCTGGCCAATATGCTCGGTCTGCCAGGCTTCGATGACGAGGCCAGCACCGACGTCCTGGCACGCGGACTCCCGGCGCTGTCTGGCCTCGGCCAACTGCCTGCTGACATGTTGTCGAACGCCAGCACCGCCAGCCTCACGGCGGCCACCCAGGT
Organism: Rhodoferax sp.; assembly: GCA_028292075.1. The sequence goes on from JAQGNA010000201.1 coordinate 1,217, forward strand.
GGGCGCGCCGGCCGTGGCAACGATCTATCAACTCGACGGCATCGTGCGCCGCGCCACGGCGCTCCAACTCACCGCCGACGGCCGCCTGGCGAACAAGGCGCTCGAGCAGGAGGTGGCGGCATGATCGACAGCTTCTACAACGGCGGCCTGAACCTCGTGGGCCACGGCTGGTGGTCAGGTCTCGCCTGGCCCGTGATCTGGAGTCTGCTCAAGATTGTGCTGGTGCTTGCGCCGCTGATGGGCGCTGTGGCGTATCTGACGCTCTGGGAGCGCAAGCTGCTCGGCTGGATCCAGGTCCGGCACGGCCCCAACCGGGTGGGCCCCATGGGGTTGCTGCAGCCGATCGCCGACGCGCTCAAGCTGCTGACCAAGGAAATGATCAACCCGACGGCTTCCAGCCCCGGCCTGTTCCGTCTCGGCCCGATCATGGCCATCATGCCGGCGCTTGCCGCCTGGGTGGCCATTCCGTTCGGGCCCGAAACGGTGTTAGCCAACGTGAATGCCGGCTTGCTGCTGATCATGGCAATCACCTCTATCGAGGTGTATGGCGTGATCATTGCGGGCTGGGCCTCCAACTCGAAGTACGCTTTCCTGGGTGCGCTGCGGGCATCCGCCCAGATGGTCAGCTACGAAATCGCCATGGGCTTCTGCCTGGTGGTCGTGATCATGGTGACGGGTAGCTTGAACCTGGGCGACGTGGTCGCCTCGCAAGGGCGCGGCATGGCCGCGGACCACGGCTTCGGCATCCTGTCCTGGAACTGGCTGCCTCTGCTGCCGATCTTTGTGGTGTATGTGATCTCCGGTGTGGCCGAGACCAACCGCCATCCGTTCGACGTGGTCGAAGGCGAAGCCGAAATTGTGGCCGGCCACATGGTCGAGTATTCCGGCATGGGTTTCGCCATCTTCTTCCTGGCCGAATACGCCAGCATGTGGTTGGTTTCCATTCTGGCCGCGCTGATGTTCCTGGGTGGCTGGCTGTCGCCGGTGGCTTTCCTGGACTTCATTCCCGGCTGGATCTGGCTCGGCCTGAAGACCTTCTTCGTCGTGTCCCTGTTCATCTGGGTGCGGGCTACGTTCCCGCGCTTCCGCTACGACCAGATCATGCGCCTGGGCTGGAAGATCTTCATTCCGGTCACGCTCGTCTGGCTGGTGCTGGTCGGCGGCTGGATGCAGACGTCATTCAATATCTGGAAATAAAGGGAGGATGTGATGACTGCAGTCGCTTCCGTCAAGGATTTCGTGTCGAGCTTCATGCTGGCCGAACTGGTCAAGGGCATGGCCCTGACCGGCAAGTACATGTTCAAGCGCAAGGTCACGGTGCAATTCCCTGAGGAAAAAACGCCGCTGTCCCCGCGCTTCCGGGGTCTGCATGCGCTGCGCCGCTATGAGAACGGCGAAGAGCGCTGCATCGCCTGCAAGCTGTGCGAAGCGGTTTGCCCGGCGCTGGCCATCACCATCGAGTCCGA
>JAQGNA010000218.1 GCA_028292075.1 Rhodoferax sp.
CTGGGCAGCGAATCCACGGCCGAAGCCGGCTGGCAGCCGCTGGCGGGCGATGCGCCGGTGCTGCAAGTCATCGTGAGCGGCGGCAACCGCGACGACTGGCTGGCGGACAGCCAGGGCCTGCTGCCGCGCGACATCGCCATGCAGATCGTGCTGCCCGAGATGGACGGCCGCATCGTCAGTCGTGCCATCAGCTTCAAGGGCCTGGCGTACCGCTGCGCGCACACCCAGGCCGACGTGGCCGCTTACCAGGCCGAGCCCGACCGCATTGCCTTCGTTGCCGCGCTGGCCCGGCGATGGTGCCGCCTGCGGACCCTGCCGCCAGCCGAGAAGCGCCTGGCGCTGGTGCTGGCCAATTACCCCGGCAGCGAAGGCCGCATCGGCAGCGGGGTGGGGCTGGACACGCCGGCTTCGGTGGTCGCCATCCTCCACCGGCTGGCGGCTGAAGGCCATGCCATGGGCGACCGCGCGGCCTGGCCAACCGACGGCGACGCGCTCATGGCCACGCTGCAGCAAGGCATCGCGAACGACCCCGCGCAATGGCCCCTGCGCCCCGCGTGGCAAAGCTACGCACTGGCCGAATACCGCAAGCGCCTGGCCGGCCTGCCTGCGGGCATGGCCGATGCGATCGATGCACGCTGGGGTCCGCCAGAGGCCGACCCGATGCTGCGCCAGAACCGCTTCATGGTGGCCGGGCTGCGGCTCGGCCAGGTGTTCATCGGCATCCAGCCGGCACGGTCGCTGGCCGCCGTTGACGCGCTCTCCGGCAAGCCTGGGGCGACGGACGACTACGCCGCCTACCATGACGCCGAACAGGTGCCGCCGCACAGCTACCTCGCCTTCTACTTCTGGCTGCGCGACGTCTTCGCCATCGACGCCGTGGTCCACGTCGGCAAGCACGGCAACCTCGAGTGGCTGCCCGGCAAGAGCTTGGCGCTGTCGGCCAGCTGCTGGCCCGACGCCATCCTGGGGCCGCTGCCCAACCTCTACCCCTTCATCGTGAACGATCCGGGCGAGGGCGCGCAGGCCAAGCGCCGCACGCAGGCGGTCATCATCGACCACCTCATGCCGCCGCTCACCCGTGCCGAGAACCACGGCCCCATGCAGGACCTCGAACGCCAGGTCGACGAGTACTACGACGCGCTCATGGTCGACGCGCGGCGTGCGGCGCTGTTGCGCGCACAAATTCTCGCCGCCGTGCGGCAACAGCGCCTAGCCGACGAGATCGCCCTGCCGCCCGATGCCGCCGGCCAGGACGACGCCGTGCTGGCCCGTGTCGACGCCTACCTGTGCGCCCTGAAGGAAACCCAGATCCGCGACGGCCTCCATGTTTTCGGCGCATCGCCCTGCGGCCGGCAGCGGCGCGACACGCTGATCGCGCTGGCCCGCTACCCGGCGGGCGATGGGCGCGGGGCCGACGCCGGCCTGCTGAACGCGCTTGCCCAAGATCTGCTCGCCGAGCCCGGCTTCGACCCGCTCGACATCGATCCGGTGGCGCCCTGGACCGGCGCCCGGCCGCCCCTCCTGCTGGCCGTGAGCGACGCGCCCTGGCGCCATCAGGCCGACACCCGCGAGCGCCTGGAGCTGCTGGCCCAGCAACTTCTGGAGGTGGACGGGTCATCCGCTGGTGACTTCGCGACCATGCCGGCCACGGCCGCGGTCATGGCCCGCGTGCGCGACACCCTTGCGCCCGCGCTCGACGCCTGTGGAGCGGCTGAATTGCGGCATCTCATGGACGGCCTGGCCGGCCGCTTCGTGCCGCCGGGCCCGAGTGGATCGCCATCGCGGGGCCGGCCCGACGTGCTGCCCACCGGCCGCAATTTCTACACCATCGACACCCGCGCCGTCCCCACGCCCACCGCCTGGACGCTCGGCATGAAGTCGGCCGAGCGGCTGGTGGAGCGGCACCTGCAGGACCATGGCGACTACCCGCGTTCGATCGGGCTTTCGGTCTGGGGCACGTCCACCATGCGCACCGGCGGTGACGACATGGCGCAGGCCTTCGCGTTGATCGGCGTGCGGCCCAAATGGGCGGCCGGCAGCCAGCGCGTCACCGACTTCGAAGTGGTGCCGATCGTCGGCCTGCACCGGCCACGCATCGACGTCACACTGCGGATCTCGGGCTTCTTCCGTGACGCGTTTCCGAACGCCGTGCAGATGTTCGACGCCGCCGTGCAGGCCGTCGCCGCGCAAGAGGACGAAGACGCCGAGCACAACCCGATCCGCGACCGCGTGCTGCGCGAGGCGTCGGCGTTGCAGGCGTCGGGCATGGACGCCGCCACGGCCCGCGCCCAGGCCGGCTGGCGGGTCTTCGGCGCGGCCCCGGGCCACTATGGCGCAGGCCTGCACGGCCTGTTCCAGAGCGGCGCCTGGCAGGACGACGCGGACCTGGCCGAGGCTTACGTGAGCGCCGGCGCCCATGCCTACGGCCTGGGCAGCCATGGGGTGCCGGCCCGCGCGGCGCTGTCGCGACGGCTGGCCGTCATCGACGCGGTGGCCCAGAACCAGGACAGCCGCGAGCACGACCTGCTGGACTCGAACGACTACTACCAGTTCCAGGGCGGCATGGCCGCGGCCGTGCGGCATTTGAGCGGCGCCCAGCCGGCGATGTACCACGGCGACCACGGCAACCCCGCGTCGCCGCAGATCCGCACGCTGAAGGAAGAGATCGCACGGGTGGTGCGCACCCGCGTCGTCAACCCGAAGTGGATCGATGGCGTCAAGCGCCACGGCTACAAGGGGGCCTTCGAAATGGCGGCCACGGTCGACTACCTTTTTGGTTTCGATGCCACCGCACGCGTGGTGGGCGACCACCAGTACGCCATGGTGGCCGACGCCTATGTGCTCGACGCCGGGACCCGCGCCTTCGTCGAGAAGCACAATCCGCGTGCGCTGCAAGACATGCTGAACCGCCTGCTCGAAGCCATGGCCCGGGGGCTCTGGCAGGCTCCGGGCAACTACCGCGCGCAGCTCGAAGACCTGCTGCTCGACCAGGAGCAGCGGCTGGAGGGCGAAGCACGTTGATCGTCTGATCTCTTGATCTCTTGATCGCTCGATCGCTCGATCGCTCGATCGCCCCGCCGACCATCGCCCTCGACCCCGCCTGGCGCCACCCCGCCAGGCCGAACGAACCCATGACCACCACGACCATGTCCACATCGCTGCCACCGGCCTTTCCGTTCACCGCCATCGCGGGCCAGCCGGCGCTCAGCGAGGCGTTGCTGCTTGCAGCGGCCGATCCGGCCTTGGGCGGGGTGCTGGTCGAGGGCCCGCGCGGCACGGCCAAGTCGACCGCGGCCCGTGCCGTGGCCGAGCTCTTGGGAGGCGCGCCCTTCATCACGCTGCCGCTCGGTGCCAGCCTGGCGCAGGTGGTGGGCACGCTCGACCTCGAAGCCGCGCTTGGGGGCCACGCCCTGAAGTTCGCGCCAGGGCTGATGGCGCGGGCGCACGGCGGCGTGCTCTACGTGGACGAAGTCAACCTGTTGCCCGACGCCCTGGTCGACGTGCTGCTCGATGCGGCCGCCAGCGGCGTCAACCGGGTCGAGCGCGACGGGATCTCGCAAGCCCATGCCGCCCGCTTCGTGCTGGTCGGCACCATGAACCCCGAAGAGGGGGAACTGCGGCCGCAGCTGCTTGACCGCTTTGGCCTGCGCGTTCGGCTGAGCAACCTGACCGAGCCGGCCGCGCGCCAGGCCGTGGTGCGCGCGCGGCTGGCCTTCGACGCCGATCCGGCAGGCTTTCGCGAGCGGCATGCCGACGCCCAGGCCGACCTGCAGCACCGCCTGCACGAGGCTCGCGCCGTGCTGGTCGACCCGGACGCCCTGCCGGTGGGCGACGCCGTTCACCAGCTGGTGAGCGCGCTGTGCATCGCGGCCCGGGTCGACGGCCTGCGCGCCGATCTGGTGATGCTGCGCGCCGCCCGTGCGCTGGCGGCGCTGGAAGACGCGGCCGAAGTATTGCCGGCGCATGTGCACCGGGTGGCCGAGCTGGTGCTGTCGCACCGGCGCGGGCCGGATGCGGCGCCGTTCTCGTCATCGCCTGCTGACCAGGCGCCGACAGAACGGCGCGAGGCGCAGTCCGATGGGGATGACGGCCCTGGCCGGCATGCCGATTCCGGTGGGGAAGGTGAATCGGATGGCCTGGAAGAAACGGACGGCAGCAGCAGGCCCAACCACGGCGCCCAGGCCAACCAACCCGACCAACCCGACTGGGGTGCCATGCCGCCACAGGCCGTTGGCACCGCGCGGGTCAAGCCCCTGCGTCCCCTGCTGTCCGCTCCGACCGGGCGGGCCGTCCCAAAAAAAGCCTGAGCCCTCCGCCGGGCGGTGCCCACGGGCACGGTGGTCTTGGTGGAGGGCATGGCAGAGGGCCTGGTGAAACAGTGGCAGCGCAGGGCAGGGCGACCCGCCATGCGCCCACGGGCGTGCCGGCCCGTGAAATCGACTGGCCCGCCACCCTGGCGGTACGCGGCGTCGAGCAACTTCAGCGGCGTCACCTGCGGTATGTTCCGCCGCAGCCCGCGGAAACCACGCTTCACTGTTTCCTGCTCGATTGTTCAGCGTCGATGCGCGGCGCCGGCGGCCTGGCCCGCGCCAAGGGGTTGTTGCTCACCATGCTGGCCGAAGCCTACCGGCGGCGGGAGCGGGTCGCCTTGCTGTGTTTCGGTGGCGATGCGGTCGAGCTGCGCCTGTCGCCACGCCGCGCGGCGGGCTGGAACGAAGCCTGGGTCGCGCCCATCGGCGGCGGTGGCGGCACACCGCTGGCGCTTGGCGTGGCCGCGGCCGACCGCCTGCTGCAACGTCACGGTGCGGGCCGCCGGGCGCTGTGGCTCATGACGGATGGCCGCAGCCGCGAACAGCCCCCTCGCCCCGCCGCCGTTGACGCCGTGACGGTGCTCGACTTCGAAGCGGCCCGCGTGCCGCTGCACCGTGCCGAGCGGCTCGCCACTGCCTGGAGCGCGGGTTATTTTCGCTTCGGCGACATCGCCACGGCGGAGGTGAACGAGCTTGCGGCCGCGGTGGCTGCGTTCTGAAGAAAGGGGTCTCGCGGCGGCCCCAGGCGCCCTGGGCGAGCTATCATGGCGCGCCAGCCGTTTTGGGCGCCGCGGTGCCGGACCGCAACCTGAACCCAGGCCGGCTGCGTGACCGGCACCATGCCAAGCCCCGCCCATGCCCCGTCCGCCATTTCATGGCGCGATGGTTTGCGATGGGACCAGCCAGGCAAAGCCCCGCACGGCAAGTTTCGTCAGCCCTGTCCGCATCCTACGCATGCCGCACCAACTTCAAGGACCACGCCCATGACCACGCCGATCAACGAAGTCGCCACCCTCGACGCGACAGCCATCACCTGCGCACCCGACTCACAAGCCGGAACGTCGACCCGTGCCAGCAGCGTCGCCCTTCAACTGGGCGGTGCCGCCGCCCTGGGG
>JAQGNA010000244.1 GCA_028292075.1 Rhodoferax sp.
GCTGGAACAGCGCCGCCAGCGCGCCCGGATTGGCCGCCACGGCCGCCAGGTTGGGCTTCAGTTGCTGGATGGCCTTGAAGCCTTCTTCGACATTGCCTTCGTTGCCGCCGTGCATGCGCGCGATCTCGACCAGGAAGCCGGTGCCGAGCGTCGAGTTCAGGTTGGTGATGCCGACGCGGCCTTTGTACTCGGGCTTCCACAGGTCGGCCCAGGAGGTGGGCGGCGTCTTGATCTTCTCAGGGTTGTAGGTCAGGCCCACCACCTGAAAGAACATCGACGGGCCCATCGGGTCCTGAGCCTCGGGGATCAGGTCCTTGTAGTTCTTGCTGCCGGCCACGGGGAAGGGCTCGACCAGGTCCTGCCGCACGGCGGTGAGGGCCGGACCCGGATCGTGCAGCATCACGTCGATCGGCGGGTTGGTGCGGGCGGCCGAGACCTTGGCGATCTGGTCCACGGAAAGCATCGCGTCGAGCAGCACGTCCTGGCCGGTGGCCTTCTTGAAGGCCGGCACCAGCACGTCGCGGTGGGCTTCTTCCCAGCTGCCGGTGAAGGTGGCGAACACCAGCTTGCGCGCCTGCGCGTGGCTGATGCCGGGGAAGAGTTGCATCGCACTCAAGGTGAGTGCGCTGCCGAGCAGGTGACGGCGGTTGAGTTCCATGGCGTTCCTCGTGGAGTGAAGTGAAGTGAAAAATGAAATCAGGGTGCCGCGAACACCGTGACGCTGGAAGGCGTGACCGGCCGCACCCAGACGCGGGTGCCCGGCTCGCGCGGCACGGTGCCGGGCATGCGCGGCTCCGACAGCTTGATGCGCTGCCCGCCGGCGGTGCGGATCTCGTGCACGATGGTGGCGCCCAGCGGCATGCCCAGCTCCACCGTGCCGGCCAGCGCGCCCAGCGGCTCGTCGGCCAGGCGCATGTTCTCGGGCCGCACGCAGGCCACGACCTTGCTGCCCAGCGCCAGCCCGGCCGGCGTGCGCGCAGGGATCACGGTGCCATCGTCCAGGTGCACGAAGCTGCGGTCATCGCCTGTTGACTCCAGCGTGCCGCTGAGCACGTTGGCCGTGCCGACGAACTGGTTGACGAAGTAGGTGGCCGGCGTGTCGTAGACGGCGGAGGGCGCGGCGAACTGTTCGAGCTTGCCCTGGCTCAGCACGGCCACGCGGTCGGCCATGCCGAGCGCTTCTTCCTGGTCGTGGGTGACGATGATGGCCGTGGTGCCGGCGGCGCGCTGGATGCGCTTGATCTCGATCTGCATGTCGAGGCGCAGGCTCTTGTCGAGCGCGGAGAAGGGTTCGTCGAGCAACAGCACGCGCGGCTCGATGGCCAGGGCGCGCGCCAGCGCCACGCGCTGCTGCTGGCCGCCGGAGAGTTGCTTGGTGAGCCGGCCGGCGAGGTGGCCGAGCTGCACCATCTCGAGCATCTCGGCCGTGCGCTTGTTCGCGGCGTGCTTGTCGGTGCCGCGCGCGGCCAGGCCGTAGCCTACGTTTTCGGCCACCGTCATGTGCGGGAACAACGCGTAGTTCTGGAACACGATGCCCACGTTGCGCCTGGCGGGCGGCAATTCGTCGATGCGGCGCCCGCCGATCACCACCTTGCCCGAGGTCTGCGTGATGAAGCCGGCGATGATGCGCAGGAGCGTGGTCTTGCCGCAGCCGCTCGGGCCGAGCAGGGCGACAAGTTCGCCGGCCGCCACCTCGAGGGTGACGTGGTCCACCGCCACCGAGCCGCCGTAGCGGTGCACGATGTCGTCGAGGGTGAGGCTTTGTCCGGCGGTCGATTCCATGGCGACGTCCATGCAAAGGCTGTGCCAAGTTTGTATCCAATCGAAGAAGCGGCGTCCCGGCCGGGCGGAGCGCGCCCGGCCGCCGAGTCACACCGGGGCTGGAATCGGTCTTGCATGCGGCAAGGCGGTCGCCCGCCGGGTGGACTCGATCGGGTGCACGGCGCACCAGATTGGATACAAACTACGCATGGTGGTGCATCCACTTCATGCCCTTGACCGCAGAAGACAGGAAGGCTCATGCACAACAAACTTCACCGTTGGACGGCGCGGCACCTCGCGCAAGAGGTGTCCGCCCGGGCCATTTCCGCCACCGCGGTGGCCGAGGCCATGTGTGCGCGCATCACCCGGCTGGAACCGATGCTCAACGCGTTCGCCGATTTCGATCCGGCCGTGCCCCTGGCCGCCGCCGCCGAGGTGGATAAGCGCCTCGCGGCTGGCGAGGTGCTGCCGCTCGCGGGCGTGCCCTTCACCGTGAAAGACAACCTCTGGCTGGGCGGCCGGCCCGCGACGTTCGGCTCGAAGGTGTTCGCCGATTTCGTGGCGCCGCGGGATGCCTGGTGCGTGGCACGGTTGCGGGCACTCGGCGCCGTGCCGCTGGGCGTCACCAACTGCTCGGAGTTCGCCTGCAAGGGTGTCACCGCCACGCCCCTGCACGGCGAGACGCGTAACCCCTGGGACCTGACACGCACGCCAGGCGGATCGTCGGGCGGCGCGGTGGCGGCGGTGGCGGCCGGCATCGGCCCGCTGGCGCTGGTGACCGACGCGGGCGGCTCCACGCGCCGGCCGGCGGCGCACACCGGCCTGGTGGGCATGAAACCCACGCTGGGCCGGGTGCCCAACCCCTGGGGCTTCGACGATCCGAACCACCTGCTGTCGGTGGTCGGCCAGATCGGCCGCGACGTGGAAGACGTGGCCTTCATGCTGGACGCGCTCACCGCCTGGGAGCCGGCCGATACGCTCTCGACGCCGGCCTTCGCGGTGCCCGATGCGATGGCCCGGCTGAAGGCGCCCTTGCCGAAAGTGCGCATCGCCTGGTCGCCCCGGCTCGGCTGCGACCTGGCCGTGGACGCCGACGTGCTGGCCACGTTCGAGGCCGCCGTCGAACAACTGCGCCGCGCCGGTTGGGCCATCGAACGGGCCGACCCCGCCTGGCCGCCCGAGGCGCGCGAATACCCGCTGATCGCGTTGCAGCAGGCCGGGCTGGCGCAGCGCTTCGGTGCGATCTGGCGCAGCACACCGGACCTGATCGACCCCGACATCGGCGAACAGATCGAACTTGGGCTCGCCATCCCCGGCACGCGCGTCACCGAGCTGCTGAAGCTGCGCGAGGCATTCCATGCCAGCTTCACGCGCTTCTTCGGCGAGTTCGACGCGCTGCTGTGCCCGTCGAGCCCGGTGGAAGCCTGGCCGCTCGGCAGCCTGGGCCCCAGCACCATCGGCGGGCTGCCCGCAGGCCCGCGCGGCCATGCGGCGTTCACGCCGATCTTCAACTACGGCGGCGTGCCTGCGCTGTCGCTGCCCTGCGGCACCGGCCGCCAAGGCCTGCCCGTGGGCCTGCAGATCGCCGGGCCGCGGTATGCGGATGCGCTGGTGCTGCAGCTGGGCTGGCATGCGGAGCAGGTGCTGGGCGTGGGGCCGTTTTCGCCCATGATGGCGTGATGCTTTACTCCCTCGCCCCTCCGGGGAGAGGGCCGGGGTGAGGGGCGGGCGGTCAGGCGAGCGCTTGATCAACCGCCGCTCCCTCACCCTAACCCTCTCCCGGGGGGAGAGGGGACAAGTCAAACATCAGCCGAAAAGCACGTCCGCCAGATCCACTTCCGCGACATCCTGCGCATCCAGCTTCAGCGCGTTCTCGATGTGGTTCAGGTGCTCCACCATCAGCTTCGAAGCGCCTGCCACATCGCCGGCCGCGATCGCGTCGATCAGCAGCGCATGCTCGTCGTTCGGGCAGGCCACGGCCGTGGGCGCCTCGAAGGTCAGGATCGCCAGGCAGGTGAGCGGGGTGAGCTCTCGCATCAGCCGCGCCAGGATGCTGCTGCCCGACACCTCGGCCAGCAGCACGTGGAAGTCGCCCGACAGGCGCACCGACTGCCGACGGTCGCCCCGCGCATGGGCCTGCTGTTCACGCTTCACCAGCGCCCGCAGCTGCTTGACGGCATTCGGCGCCTGGCCGGCGGCAATGCGCTCGATCAACCGCGCCACGATGGCCGGCTCGAGCGTGCGGCGCACCGCCAGCACGTCATGGGCTTCCTCGGCGCTCGGCGTGGTGACGAAGGCACCGCGGTTCGGAATGAGCGTGACGAGCTGCTCCACCGCCAGCCGCTGCAGCGCACCGCGCACCTGCGTGCGGCTTACCGAAAACAGCTCGGCCACCCGCTCCTCGGACAGCTTGGTGCCCGGCAGCAGCCGGTGCTCGACGATGGCGTCGTACACGCTCTGGTGGATGTCGGCCTGGCTGGCCACGCTGCGCGCGGCGGGCAGCGCCTTGGTGGCCGCGGCGCTGGTGGCCGCACTGCCCGGTTTGCGAATCTTCGGTTTCGTCGTCGGCATGGGTTCGTTCTTGCAAAAATCATGCGCGGCCGCTGCGCAGCTGTGCTGAAATCATGGATACAAAGTGTTCATGGATGGTATCCAATGAACAATGCCGGCTGGCACGATTCTAGCGTTCGCCTGTCGCTCACTTTGATGGAGAAACCCATGTCGGCCCGCACGCTTCTCGGAATGCTCACCCCTTCGTCCAACACCACGCTGGAGCCGGTGACCGCCGCCATGCTGGCCGACCTGCCGGACGTCAGCGCGCATTTCGGCCGCTTCAAGGTGACCGAGATCGCCTTGTCGGCCGGCGCGCTGGCGCAGTTCGACCACCGCGAGATCCTGGCCGCGGCCGAACTGCTGTCGCATGCGCACTGCCAGGTGATCGGCTGGAACGGCACCTCGTCGAGCTGGCTCGGCTTCGACGCCGACCGCGCCCTGTGCGACGCGGTGGCCGAGCGCACCGGTGCCCAGGCCTGCACCTCGGTGCTGGCGCTGAACGAGGTGCTGCAGGCCACCGGCGTGCGCCGGCTCGGGCTGGTCACGCCCTACCGCAGTGACGTGCAGGCCGCCATCGTGCGCAACTACGCCACCATCGGCATCGACTGCGTGGCCGAGCGCCACCTGCGGCTGCAGGACAACTTTGCGTTCTCGGAAGTCGGCGCCGAAGACATCCGCCGCATGGTGGGCGACGTCATGGCCGACAGCGGCGACCAGCGGCCCGAGGCCGTCACCATCCTCTGTACCAACCTGCGTGGCGCGCCTCTGGTGACCGAACTCGAAGCCGAATTCGGCGTGCCGGTGTACGACTCGATCGCCACGGTGGTGTGGAAGTCGCTGAAGCTGGCCGGTGTCGACACGCGGACCCTGGCGCACTGGGGCAGCCTCTTCAGCCGGTAGCCCCCCGCCGACACGCCCGCGCCGCCGGTAGCGCCCGCTCATCACGGCGTTTTACGGAGGAATACACCTAGTCCCCACCGGTTGACCGCTGGTCTTGTGCAACGATACAGTAAATCGTTACACAAACATGCCGGCCCGACCGGAACCACTGGAGACAAGACCATGCATTCACCTTCGCGCCGCCGTTTCGTGCAGGCCACCTCGGCCGCTTCCATCGCCCTCGCCGCGGGCCTGCCACGGCTGGCCCGGGCGCAGTCCCCGGTGGCGCTGCGGTTCTCGTCGTCGATGGTGGCCGACCAGAACGCCGCCCATTACGTGTGGTTCCAGCAGCTCGAGGCCAACCTGAAGTCATCGGTCGGCGACAAGATCCGCATCGACTACTTTCCCAACAACCAGCTCGGCAAGGAAAGCGACGTGGTGCAGCAGGTGAAGGTCGGCTCCATCGACATGATGGTCACCGGCTCGTCCATCTGGGCCACGGTGGCGCCGCAGTTCGGCATGCTCGACCTGGGTTACCTGTTCGACAGCTACGACCACGTGGCCCGCGCCATGGACGGCGGCGTCGGCGCCAAGCTGAACGACATGCTGCAGAAGGCCACCGGCTGCAGCGTGCTCACCTGGGCATCGCACTTCGGTGCCCGCAGCGTGTACACCAAGCAGCCGGTCAAGTCGCTGGCCGACATCAGGAACGTGAAGCTGCGCGTGCTGCCCACGCCGGCCTTCATCGAGACCTTCAAGATCATGGGCGCCATCCCCACGCCCATCCCGTTCGGCGAGCTCTACATGGCGGCGCAGACCGGGGTGGTCGACGGCTTCGAGCACGACGCGGCCACGGTTCTGGCCAGCAAGCTGAACGAGGTCGTCAAGTACGGCTGGCTCACCGAGCACCTGTTCAGCCCCATGGTGGTGGTGATGGGCAAGCGCGGCATGGACAAGATTCCTGCCGACCTGCGCCCGGCCTTCGCCAAGGCCGTGGCCGATGCGACGCTGAAGCAGCGCGCCGTGGCCACCGAAAAAGGCGCCCAGGCCATCGAGGCGCTGACCAAGCTGGGCATGGTGTTCAGCCCGATGGCCAAGGCCGAGCGCGACAGCGTGCGCCAGCAGATGGAAGCCCGCCTGTGGGCCGATTTCGCCAAGCAATACCCGGCAACGGCGCCACTGTTCGCCGACATCTCCAAGGCCCGGGCCTGACCGATGAGTGCGCTGGCATCATCATCAGTCGCCCCGCCCGGCCCCCACGGGTTGGCGCCCGCGCTTGGCTTCGCGTCGCACAACGCGGCGGGCCGGGCGCTGGCCACGCTGCTCGACTGGACGGAACGCGCGGCGGGTGCCGTGTTGGCCATCGACGTGGCGGTGGTCTTCGCCTCCGTCATCTTTCGCTATTTCCTGCACCAGCCTTTCGACTGGGCCGAGGAGGTCGCACGGGCGCTGATGGTGGTGCTGGTGTTCCTGGGCGCGGCCACGGTGCTGGCGCGCAGCCAGCATGTCGGCATCGACCTGTTCCGCAGCTTCTTTCCGGCGGCATGGCAGCCGGCGCTGGTGCAGTTCGGCAGCTGGATCATCGTCGGCGTCTCGTTCAGCCTGTTCCTGTCCTCCTGCGTGCTGCTGGTCGACTCCTACGGCATGACGACGCCCATCGGCATGCCGCAATGGATCTACGTCTATCCGGTGGTCATCGGCAGCCTTTTCATGACGCTCTTCGGTTGCGCCAACGCGCTGAACGGCCCGCGCCGCACGGTGTGGCGCACGCTCGCCGTGGCAGTGGCCCTGGTGTTGCTGGTCACGGCCTGGAACCACCTGGTGCCGGCGCATCCGGTCCAGCCGTGGCTGCTGCTCACCGTGGGCTTCGTGGGCGGGCTGGTGCTGGGTGTGCCCATCGCCTTCGTGCTGGCGCTGTCGTCGCTGGTGTTCTTCATGGCCGACCCGTCGCTGCCGATGCTGGTGTATTCGCAGCAGGTGATGGCCGGCATGGACCACTTCGTGCTGCTGGCGATTCCGTTCTTCGTGCTGGCCGGCCTGCTGATGGAATCGAACGGCATGTCGGCGCGGCTCATCGAGCTGCTGCTGCGCATGTTCGGCCGGGTGCGGGGCGGGCTTGGCCTCATCACCATCACGGCGACGGCCTTCTTCTCGGGCGTGTCGGGCTCCAAGCTGGCCGACATTGCGGCCGTTGGCGGCATCATCATGCCGGCGGTGCGCAAGACGAAGCAGGACCCGAACGAGACCGCCGGCCTGCTGGCCTGCACCGCGGTGATGGCCGAGACCATCCCGCCCTGCATCAACATGATCATCATGGGTTTCGTGGCCAACATCTCCATTGCAGGGCTGTTCATGGCGGGCCTGGTGCCGGCGGCGGTGCTGGCCCTGTCGCTGGCGGCCGTGACCATTTACGTAGGCACCCGCATTGACCCGGACGAGGCCTTCGACGTGAAGACCCCGATGCTGCGCCTGCTCGGCGGCGCGCTGGTGGCGCTGCTGATGGTGGCCATGATCGGCAAGGGCGTGACCTCGGGCGTGGCCACCTCGACCGAGGTGTCGGCCTTTGCCGTGATGTACGCGCTGGTGGTGGGCGGTGTGGCCTTCCGTGAGCTGTCGCTGCGCTCGGTGGCGCGCCTGTTCATGCGCTCGGCCTCCATGGCCGGCGGCATCATGTTCATCGTGGCGGCGGCGTCGAGCGTGTCGTTCGCGCTCACCATCCAGCAGATTCCGCAGTACCTGTCGGCCTTCATGGTCGACTTCGCGCACAGCTACGGCAGCACCATGTTCGTGATGCTGTCGGTGCTGATCATGATCGTCTTCGGCGCGGTGCTCGAAGGTGCGCCGGCGTTGATCATCTTCGGCCCGCTGCTCACGCCCATCGCGGCGCAGCTGGGTGTGAACCCGCTGCACTTCGGCACGGTGATGGTGATCGCCATGGGCCTCGGTCTTTTCGCGCCGCCGCTCGGCCTGGGCCTCTTCGCCACGTGCGCGATCACCGGCACCGAGGTGAAGAATGTGGCCCGGCCGATGATGAAGTATCTTGCGGTGCTGTTCGTGACGCTGGTGCTGCTGGTGCTGGTGCCGTCGTTTTCCCTCTGGCTGCCCACGCGGATGGGCTTGTGATGCAAGGGTGGTGCGCGTGAGCAAGATCCAGGATGTCGCCAGCCGGGCCGGCGTGTCGGCCAGCACCGTGTCCAACGTGCTGAACGGCCGCAGCGACCGCATGGCCAAGACCACGCTGGCGCGGGTGGAGGCGGCCATCGCCGAACTGCGCTACCGGCCCAACACCACGGCCCGCCAGCTGAAGACCGGCTACATGCCGATGATCGGGCTGCTGGTGCCGTCCATCGCCAACCCGATGTACGGCTCGATCGCCCGCGAGATCGAAACCCTGGCGCAGGAACGCCACGGCTTTCGCATCATGATCGGCAACACCTACCGCGACAAGGACAAGGAGGCGCGCTTCTTCGACGACCTGATGGCGCACGGCGTGCGCGGCGTGGTCATCATCTCCTCGCTGGTGGACGAGCAGCATTTCGAATCCGCCGGCGAGCGCGGCCTGGTGGTGGTGAGCTATGACCGGCGTGCCACGCCGGGCGTGGAGTCCGGCATCGACCATGTCACCGTGGACAACTTCGAGGCGGCCCGCCTGGCCACCGCCCACCTGATCGAGAGCGGACACCGCCGGCTCGCCTTCGTGACCGCGGCCGGCATCACCATGAGCCGGCGAGAGAAGATCAACGGCTTCCTGGCCGCGGCGGGGGCGGCGGGGCTGGGCGCCAGCGCCCAAGTCATCGAAGGAAGACCGCGCAGCGAATACGGCGATGCCGTGATGGGCGAGCTGGGCCGGGCCGAGGCCGCCGGCATCGCCGCGCGCGCGCCCGGAGAACGCCCCACCGGCATCGTCGCGGTGAACGACATGATGGCGCTCGGGCTCATGGCCGGGCTGCGCGACGCCGGGCTTTCGGTGCCGGCGGACGTGTCGGTGGTCGGCATGGACGACGTGTTTCTCTCGGCGCTGATGCAGCCGGCGCTCACCACCGTGCACCTGCCGGTGCGCGAGATGGCGCAGACCATCGTCGAACGGCTCATGTTGCGCCTGGCCGATGGCGACGTGGCCAGTGGCGAATTCATCTTCGCCCCCAGCCTGATGCGGCGCGCTTCGGTGGGCCCGCCCCCGGCCGCGGGCTGACCGGCAGATGTTTTTGCACCTCCGCCTTTAAGTTATCTCCAACTTCACCTCCGACTTCATCCCATCACAGGCCCACCGCATGACCCAGGTGTTCATCAGCCATCCGCGCGACAAGCTCGCCCACTACTACGGCGACAAGGCGGTCGCGGCGCTGCGTGCCGTGGCCGACGTGCGCTTCAACCCCGGCGACTCCGAGCTGCCAGCGCCCGAACTGGCCGCGCTGGCACAGGACTGCGACATCGTCGTGGCCTACCGGCAGACGCCAGGCGACGCGGCCCTGTTTGCCGCCATGCCCAAGCTCGTGGCCTTCATGCGCTGTGCCATCGACATCCGCAACATCGACGTGGCGGCCGCCAGCCGGCATGGCGTGCTGGTGACGCAGGCCAGCGCCGGATTCATCGCCTCGGTGGCGGAATGGACCATCGGCGTGATGATCGACCTGGCCCGCCACATCAGCACCGCCACCGCGCTCTACCATGCGGGCCGGCCGGTGCCGCCAGCCATGGGGCGCGAGCTGCGGGGCGCCACATTGGGCGTCATCGGCTACGGCCAGATCAGCCGCTACCTGTGCGACCTGGCCCTGGCCTTCGGCATGCGCGTCGTGGTGCACGACCCCTACACCGCCACCGGCCGTGCCGACCTGGCCGAAGCCGAATTGCTGCCGCTGCTGCGCACCGCCGACTTCGTGGTCTGCCTGGCCGCCGCCACGCCCGCCACCGAGAACCTGATGAACGCCGAAGCTTTCGCGGCCATGCAGCCCGGGGCGTTTTTCGTGAACGCCTCGCGTGGCAACCTGGTCGACGAGGCGGCGCTGCTGTCCGCGCTCGATGGCGGCCGCATCGCCGGTTGCGCGCTCGACGTGGGCCGGGCGCCAGACCAGATGCCATCACCCGCACTGGCGGCGCATCCGCGGGTCATCGCCACGCCGCACATCGGCGGGCTCACGCCACCGGCCATCGAGCACCAGGCGCTGGAAACCGTGGCCCAGGTGACAGAGCTGCTGCAGGGCCGTGTGCCGGTGGGCGCTGTCAACGCCGCCGATGCAAGCCGATGGCGCCAGGCCTTCGTTCGCTGAGCGCGGCAGCATTTCCGCTCCGCCACTTAGACACACTCCTCCACACTCTTTCGCCAAGCGATGAACCAGGCTTCCACCATGCCCATGTCAACACCTGATGATTTTTTGACCTGCGACTGCCATGTGCACATCTACGACCAACGGTTCCCGCTGCTGCCGAACCTGCCCGTCACGCCGCCCGACGCGCCGGTGTCGGCCTACCGTGGCGTGCAACAGGCGCTGGGCTTGCGCCGCGCCATCATCGTGCAGCCGACCGGCTACGGCTTCGACAACGCCTGCACGCTCGACGCGCTGGCCCAGCTCGGCAACGACGCGCGCGGCATCGCGCTGGTCGCGCCCGATGCGGCCGATGCCGAACTCGAGCGCCTGCATGCCGGCGGCATCCGCGGCGTCCGCTTCATGATGCTCGGTGGACCGTTCGGCTGGCCGCTGCTGGCGCCCATGGCGGCCCGCCTGGCCCGCGTCGGCTGGATGCTCAACCTGCAGCTCGATGGCCGCGAGCTGCCTGCGCACGAGGCCGCGTTGAGGCAACTGCCCTGCAACCTCGTGATCGACCACAACGGCAAGTTTCTCGAGCCGGTGGCGCCGGCTCATCCGGCCTTCCAATCGCTGCTGCGCCTTCTCGACACGGGCCGGGTGTGGGTCAAGCTTTCGGCACCGTACGAGACCTCGAAGATCGGCCCGCCCGGCTACGACGACGTGAGCCTGATCGCCCGGACGCTGGCCGAGAAGTTCCCCGAGCGCTGTCTCTGGGCCAGCAACTGGCCCCATCCCGGCCGAAACCCGGCGCCTTCCGATGCCGACCTGCATGCGCTGCTTCGCGACTGGGCGCCCGCCGAAGCCACACGCCGACGCATCCTGGCGGACAACCCGACTGAACTCTACGGTTTTTAAGTGTTGAAGGGCCGTACCGCCTTTGAAGGCCTGGCGCCTCGGCCTGTTGCTACCAAATTGAAAGTAGGCCATGGCAGCCCGGCCGCTTGAGCCGCTCGCGTCCAGCTGACCGCCGCGAACACGGACAATAGGGCATCCCTCCGATCGAGCGCATGGCGCCGATCGGCACCCGGCCACCGCCATGCGGAAGCCCGGCACCTGCCCCAACCCCAATCCTGAAGATAGAAAGATTGCCCGTGTTCAAGAACGTGATGGTGTACCGCATCGGACCGACCTGGTCCCCCTCCCTCGAAACCATCGAGGCCAGCCTCGACAAGCACCGCTTCGTCGAATGCGGCGCGAGCCAGGAGATGTCGCTCGGCTGGTCCGAGCCGCGCGGCGAGGCGCATGGCCCTCTGGCCGAGTCCATCGGTGGCCAGTGGATCCTGAAGCTGTCGATCGAAAGCAAGGCCGTGCCCGCCTCGGTGGTCAAGCGCAAGGCCGCGGAGCGCCTGCAGGAAATCGAGGCCACCACCGGCCGCAAGCCCGGCAAGAAGGAAAGCAAGGAGATCCAGGAGGACGTGAAGCAATCGCTGCTGCCCATGGCCTTCACCAAGCGCAGCAACGTGCTGGTTTGGATCGACCCCGAATCGCGCACGCTGGTGATCGACGCCGGCAGCCAGGGCCGCGCGGACGAAGTGATCAGCAACCTGGTCAAGGCCATCGACGGCTTCAGCGTGATGCAGATCAACACCCAGCTCTCGCCCGCCGCTGCGATGGCCGAATGGCTGACCACCCAGGAGGCACCGGCAGGCTTCAGCATCGACCGCGAATGCGAACTCAAGGCAGCGGACGAGTCGAAGTCGGTGGTGAAGTACGCCCGCCACGCCCTCGACATCGACGAAGTGCGCCAGCACGTGGCCGACGGCAAGATTCCCACCAAACTCGCCATGACCTGGGAAGGCCGCGTGTCCTTCATGTTGACCGAGGGCCTGCAGGTCAAGAAGATCGCCTTCCTGGACGGCGTGTTCGACGGCACTTCGCAGGAGAAGGAAGACGGCTTTGACGCCGACACCGCCATCTCCACCGGCGAGATGCAACAGATGATTCCGGCGCTGATGCTGGCCCTGGGCGGCGAGGTCGAAATCGGCATCGCGGCGCCGGTCGACGCAGCGGTGGACACCAGCGCGGGCGCAGTGGCCGTAACGGCGGCACCAGCGGCACAGACCTACGATCCCGCCGACGCGCCTTTCTGATTTTGAATGCGCTGGGGGGCATGCGTGCGTCGCGCCATGGCCAACGCCTTTCGGGCTGAGGGCGTCACATCCCGATCGTGCTGGGCTTGTTCGAGCACTTGCAACGGGCCTCTGGCGAATCCGACGCATCCTTCGACAGGCTCAGGACGAACGGAGGTGGGAGTCAGGACGAACGGAGTTGGGGGTCAGGACGAACGGAGTTGGGGGCCAGGACGAACGGAGGTGGGGGTCGGGACCAGCGGGTTTGGCGCCGCGGACCACCAGGGTTG
>JAQGNA010000273.1 GCA_028292075.1 Rhodoferax sp.
GCCAGCTGCATCGCCTTCATGGTGTCGTCGCGGCAGTCGGGGTAACCGGAGAAGTCGGTCTCGCAGACACCGGTCACGATGACTTCGAGTCCGCGCCGGTAGGCGAGCGCCGCCGCCAGGGTGAGAAACAGCAGGTTGCGACCGGGCACGAAGGTGTTGGGCAGTCCGCCCTCTTCCATGCGGAACGCCATGTCGCGGGTGAGCGAGGTCTCGCTCACCTGGCCCAGCACGGCGAGGTCGAGCAGGTGGTCTTCGCCGAAGCGGCCGGCCCATTCCGGAAATTGCGCCTTGATCTGCGCCAGCACCTGCAACCGTGCGTCCAGTTCGATCACATGGCGCTGGCCGTAATCGAAGGCAACGGTCTCGACGCGTTGGTACTTGGACAAAGCCAGGGCCAGGCAGGTGGTGGAATCCTGGCCGCCAGAAAACAGGACGAGGGCGCGGGTGTGCATGGCAGAAAAATCAAGCGTGGACCGGCCCGCATTGTCGCCTGCGGCCACCTCGGCGATTTCATTTCCGCTTCAGGAACCCACGGGGCGATCAGGCACACTGCCCCGGATGCGCCGCTGCCTGTCCCTGTTCATCAGAGCCCTCAAAACCGTCGGCGCGGTGGTGTTCGCCTTGTTGCTGCTGTTTGAGGAATGGGGCTGGGACCCGCTCTCTCGCCTGCTCTACCGGATGGCGCGGCTGCCGGTGTGGTCGCAGATCGAACGGCTGATCGTGCGGCTGCCGCCCTATGCGGCGCTGTGCGTCTTCGCGGTGCCGGTGCTCGCGCTGATCCCGATCAAGCTGGTGGCGTGGTACTGGGTGAGCCAGGGCCATGCCTTGGTCGGCCTGAGCATCGTGGTCGCAGCCAAGGTGCTGGGCACGGCGATTGCGGCGCGACTGTTTCAGCTGACGCAGCCCGCCCTGATGCAGCTGCCATGGTTCAACCGTGGATACGGCCGCTGGAAACGCTGGAAAGACGACATCACGATGCGGGTCCGCGGCTCGGCCGTCTGGCGCCGCGCAAGGTTCGGTCGACGCCAGCTCGGCCGGCAGTGCCGCAACCGCGCGCATGCGATGTGGACCGGCCTTCGCGCTTTCTTCAGCGGCTGACGGCCACGCCGCAAACCAGGCCTGACGCGCCGGTGAGGGCCCCAGCGCCAGTGTCGGCCCCAGCGCCAGTGTCGTTTTCCGGAATGGCACGCTCGTTCTTCGCGTGCGAGACGTCCACGTCGCGCGGCAGCGCCACGCCGTTCTTCACCGCCAGAATCTCCGCCATCACGCTCACGGCGATCTCGGGCGGCGTCTTGCTGCCGATGTAGATGCCAATGGGGCCACGCAGCCGCTGCAGGCCGGATTCGGTCTGGCCGAAGTGTTCGATCATGCGTTCCCGGCGGGCTTCGTTGTTGCGGCGGGAGCCGATGGCGCCGACATAGAAGGCGTCGGTCGCGAGCGCCTCGAGCAGGGCCAGATCGTCGAGCTTGGGGTCGTGCGTCAGCGCCACCACGCAGCTGCGGCCGTCGGGCCGGAACGCGGTCACCACGTCGTCGGGCATGTCGCTCAGCACCTTGGCGCCCGGCACCGACCAGGCGCTGCGGTATTCGTCACGCGGGTCGCAGACCGTGACGGCGAAGCCGCTGAACAACGCCATGGTGGCGAGGTATTCGGTCAACTGGCCCGCGCCGATCAGCAACATGCGGTATTCGGGGCCGAAGGTGTTGAGCAGTTCCGTCGGCGACAGGCTCAACTCGGCAGGCGCCAGGCTCGGCGAAAGCGTGACCGCGCCATCGGCCAGTTGCACGCAGCGCTGCATGAGCTGGCCGCCTTCGAGCGCGGCGACGAGTTCGGCCAGTTGCGCCGCATCGGGGTCGTATTCAAGCAACAGCTCCAGCGTACCGCCGCAAGGCAGGCCAAAGCGGTGCGCCTCGTCCGCAGTGATGCCGTACTTCACGAAGGTGGGCGCGCCGCCCGGCATGCGCGGATCTGGCTGGCTGCCGGCCTGGTTGGCCGCCGGCGCATAGGCGCTGGTGTGGCGGTAGATCAGATCGTCTTCGATGCAGCCGCCGGACACCGAGCCCACCACGGCGCCATCTTCGCGCAGCGCCATGATCGAGCCGACCGGCCGGGGCGACGATCCCCAGGTGCGCACGACCGTGGCCAGCAGCGCGCGTTGGCCTGCCTGCCGCCAGTCGCGCAGCGTGCGCAGCACCATCACGTCGAGGTTTTCCATGGCTACTAATTCCAGCGCGATGCGTCTTTATTCACCCTGCGGCTTGTCCTTCTTGCCGAGGCCGATCTTCTGCATGAAGCCGGCCACGGCTCCGGTTTTTTCTTCAGGCACTTCAGACGCTTCTTCCGGCGCAGGGCCATGTCGCCGCTGCATCTCGGCGTCGAAGCGCTTGAAGAAGTCTTCAGCCAGTGACTTGGCCGCGCCATCGATCAGCCGCTGACCGAGTTGCGCCACCTTGCCACCCACCTGGGCGTTCACCGTGTACGCCAGTTCGCAGCCGGCCTCGGTCGGCGTCAGCTGTACTTTCGAATGCCCCTTGCCAAAGCCGGCCGCGCCACCCTGCCCTTCGAAGCCGATCGTGTAGCTGGCCGGCGGCACGATGTCGGAAAGCGTGATCTTGCCGGCGAACTTAGCCGAGACCGGGCCGACCTTCACCGCCATGGCCACCGCGTACTGGTTCTCGCCGGTGGCCTCTACCTTGTCGCAACCCGGGATGCAGATCTTCAGCACCTCCGGGTCGTTGAGCGCGTCCCAGGCCTGTTGCTGGGTGATCGCGAGTTGGCGGCTGCCTTGCATTTCCATGGAAGTTCCCTTGTTGTTGGTTTTACGGTTGATTTGATCAGCGTTTCATGAGGCTTGCCAGACTCTGGGCCAAATCGCCGAGACGGGCAAGGTTGTGAACCGCCAGCATGGCGTCGGCATGGCGGTGCAGCACCGCCGCGCCGCGCGCCACCGGCGCGTACCCGTCGAAGCGCAGCAGTGGATTGAGCCACAGCACCCGACGGCTGCTGCGGCGCAGCCAGGCCAGCTCGCGGTCGAGTTCCGCGGGGTCGCCTGTGTCGAGTCCGTCGGTGATGACCAGCACCAGCGTGCGCCTGCCGACGAGCCTGCGCGCATGGCGCTGCCGCAGGGCGCGGAGCGCGTCGCCAAACTGCGTTCCGCCAGCGAAGTCGTGGATTGCCGCGCCAGCGGCGACAAGCATCGCGTCGGTGTCGGCCAGGCCGAAGGCCGGGGTCAGGTCGGTGAGCGCGGTGCCGAAGGCGAACACGTCCCGGCGCCGGGCCCGCCGCGTGGCCGCATGCAGGAAGGCCAGCAGCAGGCGCGCATAGCGCTCCATCGAGCCGGACACATCGACCAGCACCAACAGCGGCAAGGGCTGGCGCAAGCGGTCGAGGCGGGGCAGGCGCATCAGCTCGCCACCAGTGGCCGAGGCCTGCCGCATCACGCCCGGCCAGTGCAATTGCCCGCCGTTCACGCCGGGGCGCGAGCGGCGCATGCGGATCTCCGGCAGCGGCAAAGCGATGTCGCGGGCCAGTCGTTCGACGAGCTGGTACTCGGTGCCCGACAGCGCATTGAAATCGGCCTGCCGCAAACGCTGCACGTCGCTTGCGGTCATGGCGGCGTCGAAGTCGACCTTCTGGTCTTCCGCCTTGGGCCGCGCGAGCTCGGCGGGTGTGCGCGGTGGGCTCAGCGCCTCACGCACCCGGGGCCTGCGCTTGCTCGGCTCCGCCTTGCCTTCGGCGCTGGGCAGCATCTGCGCCAGCAGCTTCTGGGCGATGTCGGGGTTGCGAAAGTAGGCGTCGAACAGCTCACGGAACACCAGGCGGTCCTGCTCGCGGCTGACCAGCACGGCCTCGAGCGCGGCGCTCAGGTCTTGCCGGTCGGCCAGACCGACCAGCAGCGCGGCATCGGTGGCAAGGGCCATGCGAGCGCTGTCGACACGCACGCCGGCACGGCGCAGTGCCCGGCCGAAGCCGGTGAGGTTGTCGGCCAGCTTGCCGCTGCGGGCATCACCAAGCTGCATGGTGTTTCAGCGGGGAGAGGCCCCTCACCCTAACCCTCTCCCCGCAGGGGAGAGGGGACAAGCCAGGCATACCCGCCACCCACGATGGAAAGGACAAGATCGGTATTGCTCCCTCTCCTGCTTGCGGGAGAGAGTTGGGGTGAGGGTGCTTCCAGCATCAAACCGCCTCGGGCTTCAGCAGCGCCGCCGCCATGTCCCGCGTCAGCGCGGCCACGTCCTCGCGTTGCTTGAACAGAATGCCCGCCGTGTCGGACACCACCTCGGGGTCGACCACCAGCGTGTCCAGCGCCACCAGCGCCTTGGCCCATTCCACGCTTTCGGCGATGCCGGGCGCGCGCTGGAACGCGCTGACGAACGGCGCGCCGCGCAGCCGGCCCACGAAGTCGGCCACCTGCTGCGTCAGCGCGGCGCTGGCGCCCGGCACCTGGGCCCGGACGATGGCCAGCTCGCGCTCGCGCTCGGGGTAGTCGAGCCAGTGGTAGAGGCAGCGGCGCTTGACCGCGTCGTTCAACTCGCGCGTGCGGTTGCTGGTGAGGATGGTCACCGGTGGCACGATGGCCGTGACGGTGCCGACCTCCGGAATGCTCACCTGGTATTCGCCCAGGTACTCGAGCAGAAAGGCTTCGAACGGCTCGTCGGCGCGGTCGACTTCGTCGATCAGCAGCACGGCGCCGGGCGGCGGGGTCTGCAGCGCCTGCAAGAGCGGGCGGCGGATCAGGTAGCGGCTCTGGTAGACCTCGCGCTCCACCGTGGCCGCGTCCTCATGGCTTTCGGCGGCACGCATGTGCAGCAGCTGGGCGGCGTAGTTCCATTCGTAGAGCGCCTCGCGCAATTCAAGGCCGTCGTAGCACTGCAG
>JAQGNA010000287.1 GCA_028292075.1 Rhodoferax sp.
AAACTCTCCTGAAATGACGGCCAGGCGGCGAAACGACTATGCGTGGCCAATGTTTCCCGCGCATTTCAACGCCGATTGATTTGTTTCAATTGTTGCGGGCGCCGATCTTATCGCAGGATGTTGCGATGCAACAAGGCCTTTGGCCGACGTTTACTTTTGGATGCGAAACTGGCAGAAACACCAATCTTTACACAGAACTGTTGCTATAAAAAAATGAGACAATTTGCCGCAGAGTACGGTGAATTCGGCCCCTGGTCTGAACCCAATTCGCTCCAGTTTTTGCGCGGGTCTTATTCACATTCCGGCGACACCCCTGGCACCCACGCACCCCTGGCACCTGTTCACCTGTTCCATCTCTTGCACCTGTTTCAAGGCTCGCACCACCGTCGGGCCCTCACTCCTCACTGACCACGCCCATGAACTCGATCCCCAACGGCCCCACGCTGCCGACGCTTTTGCTTCTGCCCGGCCTCCTGTGCGACCGCGCGGTGTGGGCCGGCGCATGCGCTGCACTGGCCGGCGAGGTGGACAGCGTGGTGCCCGACTACGGCCTGTGCCGCAGCATCGGGGCCATGGCGGAGCATGTGCTGGCCACGGCGCCGGCCGGCCGGTTCGCGTTGGCCGGCCACAGCATGGGCGGCCGCGTGGCACTGGAGGTCGTGCGCCAGGCGCCGGGCCGCGTCGAACGGCTTGCCTTGCTCGACACCGGCTACCAACCCCTGCCTGAAGGTGAGGCCGCCGTGCGCGAGCGAAACCAGCGTTACGCGCTGCTCGACACGGCGCGGGGCGAAGGCATGCGCGCCATGGGAGAGGCCTGGGCTGCCGGCATGGTGCATCCGGCGCGGCTCGACAACCGCCTGCCCGGCGAGGTGTTCGAGCAGATCCTCGCGATGATCGAACGCAGCAACCCGGAGATCTTCGAAGCCCAGATCGAGGCGCTGCTGGCCCGACCCGACGCCACCCCGTTGCTCGAGCAGATCCGCTGCCCGACGCTGGTGCTGTGCGGGCGGCAAGACGCCTGGAGCCCACTCGACCGTCATGTGCAGATGGCTGATCGCATTCCCCATGCGCGGCTGGCGGTGGTCGAAGAGTCTGGCCACATGGCCCCGATGGAGCGGCCTGCCCAGGTGGCGCACCAGCTGGCGCTGTGGCTCGAGGCGCCGCTGGCCTGACGGCGGCCAGGTTCGGTCCCTCATTTTCGACCACGCACCGGGGCTGAAACGGCCTGGGGCGATGCTGCGCCCATCTCCCCGGCACAGGAAAACCCTGAGTCGAAACCCCACCACGCGGCACCGATCCCCACTAGAGTGGCGCCCGGCGGGCAGCCACGGAGCGTGCGCCTGCGCGTCGACATGTCACAGCATCCACAACACGAGGAGACCTGCATGCAAGAGCGATCGCGATCGGCCCACCCTGGCGCCAACCTTCACCCCGCTTCCACGCCGCCGTCACGGCCAACCATCGTCGGACTCGCTGTCCTGTCGCTGCTGGCCGCCGCAGGGCTGTCTGGCTGTGGGGACGGCTCCGACGGCCCGGCGCTGAACAAGCTGCCGGGTGGGGCCGTGCAGGTCAGCCGCACCGCCTACCGCGCGGTGGCGCCGGGCAGCGGCAGTACCGCCGCCACGCAGGATCTGCTCACCGCCGGCCTGGGCAAGACCGGCCTGGCCAGCACCGGTGCCACGCCGGCCTATGCCGACCCGCTGAATCCGACCGTCGACGAGCTGCGGCGCAATGCGATCCAGTCGAACTACCGCGGGCTCGTCGATCCCACCGTGGGCGGCGGCTATGGCGTGCTGTTCGGCCCCAACATCGACCTGGCCGGCAACAACACCCGGGGCGAAGGCCTGGTGCCGGGCGTTGAGGTGCTGGGCGTGCAGGACGACGCCAGCGGCCGCAAGCGGGTGGCCATGGCGGTCATGATTCCCGATGGCTTCGATGTGGCCGCACCCTGCGTGGTGGTGGCGCCGTCGTCCGGGTCGCGTGGCGTGTACGGCGCGATTTCCTCCGGTGGCGAATGGGGGCTGAAGCGCGGCTGCGCCGTGGCGCTGACCGACGCCGGCAAGGGCATCGGCCTCTACGACCCGAGCGACGACACGGTGAACCGCGTGGACGGCCCGCGCGCCACCCGCGCGGCAGCCGGCAGCCTGTCGCACTTTGCCGCCGACCTGACCGACACGGTGCGGGCCGCGTTTAACACCGCCTTTCCCAACCGCGTGGCGCTGAAGCACGCGCATTCTCAACTCAACCCCGAGAAGGACTGGGGCAACGACACGCTGGCCGCGGCGCGTTTTGCGCTCTACGCACTCAACCAGGAGTACGGCGAGGTCGACGGCGCCAACCGCCGGGTGCGCTTCGACGCGAGCAACACCACGGTGATTGCCGCGTCGGTGTCGAACGGTGGTGCCGCCGTGCTGCGGGCCGCCGAACAGGACGCCGACGGCCTGATCGACGGCGTGGTGGCTTTCGAGCCGAGCGCGCAGCCATCGACCACGAGCGGTTACGGCGTGCAGTTTGGCGGCGCGGCCGTGCCGGGCTACGGCAAGCCGCTGATCGACTACTTCACCGTGGCCAACCTGTACCAGCCCTGCGCGGCCCTGGCCAGCGCGGCGCTCATGACCGAGACGTCGACCTTCAACTACATCCCTCTGGTGGCCATGACGGCCCGGGCCACGGCCCGGTGCAACGCGCTCGCGGCCAAGGGACTGCTGAACGGCAGCACCACCGCCCAGCAGGCCGATGACGCATTGGCGCGCCTGCGTGCCTACGGCTGGAGCACCGCCAACGACCAGATGCACAACGCGCACTACGGACTGGGCAACGCGGTCATCATCTCCACCATGTACGTCAACGCCTATGGCCGCTTCTCGGTGGCCGACAACGTTTGCGACATGAGCCTGGCCGCCGTCAACGCGACCACCGGTGTGCCGGTGCCGCCGCCGGCCACCACCAAGGCGCAGAGCTTTGCGGTGGCGAACGGCACCGCCAACGGCACGCCGGCCGTGCCGGTGCTGAACACTTCGGTGGGCGGCGCCAAGGGCTGGACGCTGGCGGTTTCGCCGTCCACCGGGGTTGCCGACTTCGGGCTGGACGGCGCGCTGTGCCAGCGTTCGCTGGTCACCGGGGTCGACACGGTCAGCGGTGCGGCCCTGACCGCCAACAGCGTGCCGACCAAGGCCCAGAGCGACGCCGTGCGCGCCGGCATCGCCGAGGTATTGCTCAACGGCAACCTGCGCGGCAAGCCGGTGCTGATGGTCGGCGGACGCAGTGATGCGCTGCTGCCCGTCAACAACTCCGAGCGCGCCTACCTCGGTTTCAACCGCGTGGTCGAAGGCAGTGCCAGCCAGCTGCGCTACATCGAGGTGACGAACGCCCAGCACTTCGACGCCTTCAACGCGTTGCCGGGTTTCGACAGCCGCTTCGTGCCGCTGCATGCCTACTTCACGCAGTCGATGAACGCCATGTACGCACGGCTCAAGAGCGGCACCGCGCTCCCGCCGAGCCAGGTGGTGCGCACCACGCCGCGTGGCGGAACGCCCGGTGCCGCGCCGGCGGTCACGGCGGCGAATGTGCCGCCCATCAGCGCGTCCCCGGCGGCGGCGGACCAGATCGGCTTCAGCGGCACATCGGTCAACGTGCCGCAGTAGCCCGACGACATCCTTCCCCATCGGGGGAAGGATGGGGTGAGGTCGACGCACCACCGTGTCGGCCGGTCCGAATATTATTCGGACCATTGCCAATATTTAGAACAGTTATTCGCGTCGATGCTGGGCATCATCAATCCATTCACCATTGGATCAACCCATGCCACTGTCTTCCGCCGCTGCGCCCATGCCAGCTTCCACAGCTTCCACAGCCTCCACCGCCTTCGCCGACGCCCTCGCGACCGCCGCCGAAGTTCCCCCGCTGCGCGCCCGCATCACCGCCGGCTACCGGCTGCCCGAGCCCGAGGCGCTGCCGCCACTGCTCGACGCGGCCCGCCTGTCGCCCCAGCTGGCCGCCCAGGCGCAGGCGCTGGCCCAGCGCATTGCCACGCAGCTGCGGAACCGCAAGAACGCCGCCGGCCGGGCCGGCCTGGTTCAGGGGCTGCTGCAGGAGTACGCGCTGTCGTCGCAGGAAGGCGTGGCGCTGATGTGCCTGGCCGAGGCGCTGCTGCGCATTCCCGATGCGGCCACCCGCAACGCGCTGATCCGCGACAAGATCGCCAACGGGCAGTGGCAGTCGCATGCGGGGCGCAGTCCTTCGGTGTTCGTCAATGCCGCCACCTGGGGTTTGTTGCTCACCGGCAAGCTGGTGGCCACGCACAGCGAGTCGGGCCTGTCGACCACGCTCACGCGGCTGATCGGCAAGGGCGGCGAACCGCTGATCCGCAAGGGTGTGGACATGGCCATGCGCATGATGGGTGAGCAGTTCGTCACCGGCGAAACCATCGGCCAGGCGCTCGACCATGCGCGGCAGCTCGAGGCCGAGGGCTTCCGCTATTCCTATGACATGCTGGGCGAGGCCGCGCTGACCGCGCACGATGCCGAGCGTTATCGCCAGTCGTACGAGCAGGCCATCCGCGCCATCGGCAAGGCATCGGCCGGACGCGGCGTGTACCAGGGCCCGGGCATCTCGATCAAGCTGTCGGCACTGCACCCGCGCTACGTGCGCGCCCAGCATGCGCGGGTCATGGCCGAGCTGTACCCCACGCTGCGCGACCTCACGCTGCTGGCGCACCAGTACGACATCGGCATCAACATCGACGCCGAAGAGGCCGACCGGCTGGAGCTCTCGCTCGACCTGCTCGAAAAGCTGTGCTTCGAGCCCGCGCTTGCCGGCTGGAACGGCATCGGCTTCGTGATCCAGGCCTACCAGAAGCGCTGCCCGTTCGTCATCGACTTCGTGGTCGATCTGGCGCGGCGCAGCGGCCACCGGCTGATGGTGCGCCTGGTGAAGGGCGCCTATTGGGACAGCGAGATCAAGCGTGCGCAGATCGACGGGCTTGACGGCTACCCGGTCTACACCCGCAAGGCCTACACCGACGTCTCGTACCTGGCCTGCGCCGGCAAGCTGCTGGCCGCGCCCGACGCGGTGTACCCCCAGTTCGCCACGCACAACGCGCACACGCTGTCGGCGATCTACCAGATGGCCGACCCGGCCACCTACCAGCCCGGCCAGTACGAATTCCAGTGCCTGCACGGCATGGGCGAGCCGCTGTACGAGCAGGTGGTGGGCGCCGTGGCGCTTGGCAAGCTCAACCGGCCGTGCCGCATCTACGCGCCGGTGGGCACGCATGAAACCCTGCTCGCCTACCTGGTGCGGCGCCTGCTGGAGAACGGCGCGAACACCTCCTTCGTGAACCGCATCGCCGACCCGACGATCGCCATCGACGTGCTGGTCGAAGACCCGGTGGCCACGGTGGCGCAGATGGCCGCGGA
>JAQGNA010000290.1 GCA_028292075.1 Rhodoferax sp.
AAACGGCGGCGCAATGGGCGCAACGCCACGGCCTGTGGTTCAGCACGCTGAGCAAGGCCGAGCGCGGCCAGCGGTTGGCCCACAGCGAACCGGCCGACGGCCATGCCGTCAAGGCGTCCCCACCTCATTTCGAAGGGTCCGGCAAGGCACGCCGGCGGCCCATGACCGGCGCAGCCGTGCAGCGTGCAGTGATGGCTTCGTGCCTGGCGCAGATGCTGCCCAACGCGAGCGAGTTGGCGGCAGGCAGGGCGGACGACGAGGTGGTGCACCAGTTGCGCGTGGGGCTGCGCAGGCTTCGGACGGCCCTGCGCGAACTCGAGGCCCTTGCCCCGCTGGGCGGGCCGCGGTTCGACCCGGCCTGGGCACCGGCGCTGCAGAGTGTCTTTCGGGCACTGGGGGCGCTGCGCGACGAGGCGGTTGTCCGCGCGGCGGTCGAGCCGGCACTGGACACCGCCGGTGCGCCGGCCGCTGCCGTGGGAACGGCTGCCGTGGTGACTGGCGACAAGGGCGACCCGGGCAACCCCGGCGAGGTGGTGCGGTCACCGGCGTTTCAGGTCGCGCTCGTCGGGCTGATCGGCTTCACGGCGGCGGTCGATGCGGAGGGAAAGACCGAGTCGACGAAAAAGTCCGACAAGGCGGAAAGTGCCGATCCGCGCCGTTCATTGGGCCAACGTCTGAGCCGCCTGCACCGGCAGGTGCTGCACGACGGCCTGCGCTTCGAAGGCCTGTCGCCCGATGCGAGGCACCGCCTGCGAAAGCGGCTCAAGCGGCTGCGCGACCTGACCGGGTTCGTCGGGCCTTTGTTCGGCCGCAAGGCCGCCGAGCGCTATGCCGAAGGTCTGGGCCGGGCCCAGGATGCGCTCGGCCTCTACCAGGACCGCGTGGTGGCGCTGGCGCACTACCAGAAGTCATCGCCTGATGACCCGCGTGCCTGGTTTGCGGTGGGCTGGCTCACGGCGCAGCAGCCCGGCGTGGCCCGTGCGGCGCGCAAGGCGCTGGCCAGGCTCGAACGCCTCGACCCGTTCTGGAAGTAGGCGGCTGAGGCACGGCCCGGCAGGCCTGGTCTTTTGTGAATGTGGCGGCCATTGGCGGCTGTCACGCCACTGCCACATGGATGTCATCTTCAGAGGGGTTGCAGCGGGTCTAATCGAAGGTTGTCTCCGCGCACCCCCTTCATCCCATGAACGCCATCAAACAAGCCAAGAAACTCATTGCCAAGGACCCTTACGCCGAGCGTGCCAAAACGCTCGCCGACCTCGTGCTGTCCCTCGAATCCCAGGAACCCTTCCGACTCGAGCGGCTGTACGACCTCGACCTGGGCGACTTCGACCTGGCGCTGCAGATGCTGAAGGAATGGCGTCTCGACCGCTACTACGCCGGCAAGGCGAAGCTGTACGACTTCGCGCTGCAGCTGCAACAGCTGGACAACCCGGACGCGGCCGACACGCCAGATGTGCCCGACGCGGCCGCCGCGCCCCTGGTGGTCGAAAAGCCGGCCGCCTAGCCCACGCAGGGCCTTCGGGCCGGCGGTGGGCTTCAGCCCTTCGCCACCTCGTGCGAGGCCATCAGTTCGAGCGACTTCACCAGCGCCGAATGGTCCAAATCTTTCCAGCCGTTGGCCGCGCAGACCTGCATCAGCTGCGCGGCGCCCGCCGTTTGCGGCAGCGACACGCCAAGTTCCTTGGCGCCCTGCAGCGCCAGGCCCAGGTCCTTCTGGTGGAGGCCGATGCGAAATCCGGGGTTGAAGGTGCGCTTGACCATGCGCTCGCCATGCACCTCGAGAATGCGGCTCGCGGCAAACCCACCCATCAGCGCCTGGCGCACCTTGGCCGGGTCGGCGCCGGCCTTGCTGGCGAACAGCAGCGCCTCGCCCACGGCGGCGATGTTCAGCGCCACGATGATCTGGTTGGCCACCTTGGTGGTCTGGCCATCGCCGGTGCCGCCGACGTGGGTGATGTTCTTGCCCATGAGCTCGAACAGCGGTTTAGCCTTTTCGAACGCCGCCTCTGTGCCACCCACCATGATGGTCAGGCTGGCCGCCTTGGCGCCCACCTCGCCGCCTGACACCGGCGCGTCGAGGTATTCGCAACCCAGGGCGGTGATGCGCTTGGCAAAGGCCTTGGTCTCGATGGGCGAGATGCTGCTCATGTCGATCACCACCTTGCCGGCCGACAGGCCCGCGGCCACGCCGTCGTCGCCGAACAGCACCGCCGCCACGTCCGGCGTGTCGGGCACCATGGTGATGATGGTGTCGGCCTGCTGGGCCACTTCCTTGCCGGTGGCGCAGGCGATGGCGTTGCTTGCGGCCACGTCGGCGTTGATCTTGGCACGCTTCACGTAGTACAGCTGGTGGCCGGCGTTGACGAGGTGCATGGCCATGGGCGCGCCCATGATGCCGAGGCCGATGAATCCGATCTTCATGTGATGTTCCTTTGCATGGCTGAAGTTGAATGAGTGGAGGGAGCTGGGTGCAACTGGTTGAAGCCGGTGGCGGTCAGTAGGTCGCGCTGCCGTTGCCCGCGGCCACAGGCTTGGCGCGCATCGCGGCCAGCACCTGCTGCGCGCCAGCGGCAATGAGGCGCGCGTCTGAACTCACGGTGACGAACTGGAAGCCCTTGGCGATGCGGGCCAGCGCACCATCCGGCGTGCCGTTGTGGATGCCCGCCACCACGCCGTGGGCCTTGGCGCGGTCCAGGATGTGGTCGATCGCCTGCTGCGCCTTCGCGTCCACGTCGTCGAACACCGGCCGGCAGCCGAGTGCCAGCGACAGGTCGGAGGGGCCGATGTAGATCGCGTCCAGCCCTTCGACGGACAGGATGTCGTCGAGGTTGTCGAGCGCCGCCGCGGTCTCGATCATCGCGAAGGTGACGATGGTGTCGTTGGCCGCCGAGGGGTAGTCGGCGCCGCCATAGAGCGTGGCCCTGATCGGCCCGAAGCTGCGGGTGCCGCGCGGGGCGTAGTGGGTATAGGCCACCAGTTTCTGCGCGTCTTCCCTGGTGTTGACCATGGGGCAGATCACCCCGTAGGCGCCCGCGTCGAGCGTCTTCATGAGGATGCCCGGCTCGAGCCAGGGCACGCGCACCACCGGCACCGTGTCGGTGGTCGAGATGGCCTGCAGCATGCCGACCATCTGCTGGTAGTCGACCACGCCATGCTGCAGGTCGATGGTGAGCGAATCCCAGCCCTGGTGGGCCATGACTTCGGCCGAGAAGCCGTTGGGTATGGCCAGCCAGCCATTCACGACGGCCCCGCCGGCCTTCCAGATTTCACGCAGTCGGTTGGGTCTCATGGGGCGCTCCTTGTGTG
>JAQGNA010000293.1 GCA_028292075.1 Rhodoferax sp.
TCGTATGAAGCTTGGTAAGCTGCCGTTCTACCATTGAACTACACCCGCGTAGCCCTGGCCGTTGCGTAACGGGAGGGCATTGCGGGGCAGATTGGAGGGCATGTGGCTGCGTGTCCGGCGCGCCGCAGGCTTGCTTCCCGGGGCAGCAGTCGCTATTACAATTTGAGACAAGCTGCCCTATACTCCGCCGCTCGACCATAGGAGACGACATGCCATTGAACCCGGACCAAACCGCTGCGCTGGAGCTGGCGGCGGCATTGACCGAAGCCCAATTCCGAAAGGCCCGCGAAGTGGGGCGGCGGCTGCTCAATGGTGAAGAAGCCGATTTTCCGATGATCGACGCCATCGCTCAGGTGATGGCCAGCAACTACCAGTCGGTGTCCGCAGTGGCACTGGTCGACTAGGGCCGTGTCCAAGGAATCCGTCGGTTCATCGGCACTCCCTTCAGCGGCCGCCGCCTGGCTGGCGGCCGCGCGCGCCAACCCAATCGTCACCGCGCTGCTCGTCACCACCGCCGGACTGATGCTGGCCTACATGGTCGGGTCGGCCAATCCCGGCATGGCGATGCTGCCGGACGATCTCGGTCAACTGGAGCGCATCCAGCCAGCCATCGACCAATTGGAGCCGGAAGACCGGGCCTTGCTGCTGGCCTTCGTCAAGCGTGAAACTTCCGCTCCGGTTGCCCTGCGTCGTGCGCCGAATGCCCGGCCCGCCACCGTCGAAGCAGCAATCACGGAACAGCGTCGGCTGCAGGACGCACCCCAAGCGCCGCGCTGATGGGTCGCCGCCTGCGCGGCCAACAACGACGCGCTTCAGTGCGCTTTTCTCAAGCGGCCATGGCTTCCACCGACTTGCGCGGATGCGGGGCAAACCTGGCCTTCAGCCGCTTGGCCAGGCCCTGTTCAAGCCAGCGCCAGCTGGCGTACGAGACGGCCCACGACACCAGCCCGGCGACCAGGGCGAAGGCGATCGTGGCGGCCCAGGTGCCATTCGCGCCCGGCATCGCCTTGATGATCGCCTGCTTCACCGGCGACATCACCACCGGATGCACCAGGTAGAAGCTGTAGCTGATCGTGCCCAGGTGCTGGGCTGCACGGGTTCGCAATAGGCCAAGGCTCGCTGGCGTACCGGCCATGGCGACACAGGCGAACACATGGGTTGCGGCGCCCAGGGCCACCAGCACGGCGGGCCCACGGTCGCTGAAGAGCACTGACAACAGCGTCTCGCGGAACTGCGCGGCGAAGATGTCGGTGCTGAGCCAAACCAGGAGAAAGACCGGCAGGGTCAGGTAGACCAGCCAGGGAGTGCGCTGCAGCGGCCGAACGGCGTCAGGCGCCAGGGCCACCAGCACGCCCGGCAGGAAGTACAGGCTGCGCGGGTAACACACGATCAGCGCTGCCACGAGCAGCCCCCAGGCCAGCTTGGCCAGTACCGGAAAGCGCTGGCGCCACAGCACGGCAGCAAGCGCGCTGGCCAGGTAGAAAACCCACTCATAGGTGAGCGACCATGAGGCGGGATGCAACAGCGAAACCGGAAGCAGCGGAGGCAACAGCAAAAGGTTGGCCAGCGACAGCATCAGCCACGATGGCAGCGCATCATGCGCGAAGCCGCCGCCCGCCACACCCCGGGCAACGAAGAGAAACAGCGCCACTGGCACCCAGACCGGGAAGATCCGCAGCACCCGGTCCATCAGAAAACTGCCGATGGTGGCGTGGCGGCGAAGACTGTTGACGATGACGTACCCGCTGATCATGAAGAACAGCTCCACGCCGTATCCAAAGCTCATGAACAGGTCATGGACACCGTTCTGCCAGAGCGATCCAGCTTCGGCAGCGGGTGGCAGGCCGGAATTGGCCACGTGGTGAAGAAACACCAGCAGCACGCAGATGCCGCGAAACCCGTTGATATTCGGCGAATAGTTGGCGGGTCGGGCGGGGGCAACTGGCTGCATGGCTGGAATTTATACGAAACCGTAGCAAATCATGTAACGGATTCGTTACTGCAATAGGGCAAACCCCCGCTTCTTGTGCACTGCCAGACCCAATGTCCCTCGAAATGGGATTTATCGACGGAAACTTCTGCTGGGCACGCTCCGCGCAAGCGGCCGGCATCTTGTCCGACGCCTTGACGCGGCACGTACGAGCACGAAACCCTGGTCTCCTTTGTTCAAACTGGCGCAGATGCCGGAGGGGCATCCCATTTGCAAACCCTTTTTGGAGACCTTGATGAACAGCAGCAAAACATGGAAACCCGCGCTTGCGATCCTTCTCGTGGCGGGCATGGGCCTGACGGCCTGCCAAAAGAAGAACGGCGAGGGCGGAGCAGCCAACACCACCGGCGCACCCGGCACGCCGTCCGGGGCGGTCGCGCCGCCGGCAGGCAATAGCGCGGGCACGGCCGGCGGAACGGGCACAACCGGCGCCACGGGCACGGGTACCGGCTCGGGCACGATGGGGTCCACGGGTTCTACAGGGTCCACGGGTTCCAGCGGCACGACGGGTTCCACCGGGGGCATGGCCGGGTCCTCCGGTTCGGCTGCTTCGGATGCGGTGCAAACCACGCCTCCCGCCACCGCCGCCAGCGGCGCTGCATCATCTCCTCCCTGAGGAGTGACTGGCGCCCGGGGCCAGGGCAACGACGGCGGGCGCCGTCTTGCCCGTGCCGTCTTTGATCGGCTGCGGTGATCGAAGAATGGCACACCGCGCCGGCGACTTCGGCGGTCTGAGGGCCGTCCACCGCGCCAACTTGCCAAGCATGGCCTAGCGCGCGAAGCCGCGGCTTTCGGCGATGACCTCGGCCATCGATGCAAAATTCGTGTCGGCTTCCAGTGCCGTCAGATCAATCGGCAGCTTGCGGCGCCAATTTGGCTGTTCGGTCGTGGTACCGGGCATGTTGGGCTGCTCGATCACGCCCAGAAGGTCTTCCATCTGCGCCAGCATCAACGCGCTCGGGGTCCTGCCGAGGTAGGCGTGCGCAGCGCTTCGCACGCGGTCCGGCAAATCGCCGGCCGATGCCGCGTCGGCGATCTCGTCATGGGTCACAAGCCCTTCGCGCTGCAAGGCCAGCAACAGTTCGACGCGTTCTCGTGCGCGGTCGCGAATCTGCTGCTCAAACACCTCCGGCGCCGGATACAGCCCCAGCCTCCACCGCGTCTTCAGATCTTCGCCGCGCCACCAGCCCGACAGCGTCGCAAGGTCGTGCGTGCTGATGGCGACCAGGGCCGACGCAGGGTAGTCCGCCGGCGCCTTGAAGCGCGCATCCTCATCCTGTTCGAAGTAGAAAAGGCGGTACGACAGCACTCCGTAGCGTGTCAAAGCAGCCCGCATCGACTCGTCCACCGTGCCCAGATCCTCGCCGACGACGATGCACCGCTCCCGCCGGCTCTCCAGCGCGACGATGGCCAGCAGTTCCTCCGCGGCATAGTGGACATACGCGCCGTGGGCCGGGCCGCGCCCGCCGGGAATCCAGTAAAGGCGCATCAAACCCATGACGTGGTCGATGCGGATCGCACCCGCGCCGCGCATGTTGGTCCGCAGCGTATCGATGAAATAGCGGTAGCCACTCGCGCGCAGCCGGTCCGGGCGCGGAGGCAACAAGCCCCAGTTCTGGCCGTTTGGATTGAAGGCGTCCGGCGGTGCGCCGATGCCGGCCGTGGTGGCAAAGCTGTCCTTCTCGCGCCATGCGTCGGAGCCGCCGCGGTCGATCGACACCGCCAGGTCCAGGTAGAGGCCGATCGACATGCCTGCGGCGCGGCAGGCCCGGGCGGCGCTCTGCAACTGCGTATGCGCCGTCCACTGCAGGTATTGGTAGAACTGCACCAGATCGTCATGCGCCTCGGCCCATTGGGCCAGCTGCTGCTGCGCAGTCGGGTCTGCTTGACGCAAGGCCAGCATGTCCTCAGCCGTTGACGTACCACCATCGGCCTGCCGTTGCGCATGCACGGCTTCGAAGATGGCATGCTGGCGCAGCGCGTCGCCGTGCCCTGCGACGAACGACCGGTAGGCCTCGGCTTGTGTGCTGTCGGCTGCCAGATGCTCGGTGGCGAAGTGGTGGAACAGCAGGCCCAGCACCTCGAGCTTCAGAGCCGCCACCGCCGGCAGGTCGACCAGTTCAGCGTCGCGCAAGGCTTGCAGCCTGGCCTGAAACGCGGGAGCATGCACGCGTTCGCGGGCCTGTCCGCAGTCGTTGAAATGCGCAACCGCTTCGGGGTCGATGTAGAGCACGTTCAGCATCTGGCGCGACGACGGGCTGTACGGGCTGGCATGGGCCGGGTTGTGCGGAAACAGCGCATGCATCGGGTTCAAGCCGATGAGGTCCGCCCCCAGGCGCGCCAACAGGCGGCCCAGCCGGGTCAGGTCGCTGAAGTCGCCAATGCCCCAGTTGCGCGACGAGCGAACACCGTAGAGTTGCACGGCCACACCCCAGGGCTTCCGCCCTTCGTGACCCGAGGGCGGTAGGTGGCAGGTGGCAGGCGCGGCGATGACCAGCGTTTCACCTGCCAGGCCGTGCACGCCGAACCGGTGATAGCCGGGCGGCAGCGGTCGCGGGATCACCAGGGTGGACGACGCGGGCAGTGCATCGTCGTGCATTTTCGCGCCAGGGTGACCGTCCGGCGCCTCAGGTGTGGCGGGGCGATCGATGTTGCCTTCGCAGCGGCTGCCATCCTCCAACTGCAGCCACCAGCGTCGAGGCACCGCATCGACCGGGAGGCCGACCGACAGGCGCACTGCGATACGCCAGGCCGCGTCGCCGGCCCTGATCGCCAGCACCGGCGGCATCGGCGTCTGCGCCGCCTCGCGCTGCACGTCTTTCAACCAACGCGGGGCAGGGCGCTCCGCATCGAGTTCGATACCGAAATCCAGGAGCAGCGCGGCCAGGTCTTCCGGCGCGACGGGATGGGCCTCGCCCCACACGTCGTGGTAAATGGTTGCGATGCCGAAGTGAGCGCAGAGCTGGGTCAGTGCCTGGTCGTCTGCCGTGGCGTGGGGGGTTTCGGGTGCCGTGTGTTCTTGCATTCAGCACCATCGGCAATCGCTGTGCCCGACCGTAGAACGGCCAGCGGTGGCCGTTCTACGGTGCGGTGCTGGTCTCTTCGCCCTGCTCGCCTTCCTGTGCTTCTTCGGTCTCCGGGTCTCGAGCTTGCTGTTTGCTGTCTGCATCGCAGCCATGCGCCTGGGACGCCAGCGACCACGGGCCGCCCAACGCGAGGTGAATGGCCGCGGTGGCGATGGCCGCACCCCCCACGGCCACGGTGATCTGGTTCAAGCCCATGGCAACGTCGCCGATCGCATAGAGGTCGTTGACGGTCGTCGCCTGATGACGGTCGATGCGCAGATAGCCGCCGTCGTCCACCTCGGCGCCGAGGCTCGTGGCCAGCGCCGAATGGACCCGCATGCCGAACGCACCGTAGACCGCGTCGCATGAAGTCTCGTGCTCGCCATGGCGCACGGTGACGCGGCCATCCCATTGGCGAATGCTCCGCACCGGCGCGGTCTCGCAGCGGATGCCGGCCTCGTGCAGGGCCTGGGCGTCGCGAGCATCCGGCAAGTCGGCGCCTTCGACGAGGAACACGGCGAGGTGCGGTGTGAAATGCCGCAAGTACAGTGCTTCGCTGATACCGGCGCGGTCGGCGGTGAGCACGCCGACCCGCTGGCCACTGACCTCGAAGCCGTCGCACACCGGGCAATAGCGCAGCGCACCGTTGCGCAACGCCTCTGAAAGGTAAGGCATGGGCGGTGGCACATCGCTCGCGCCCGTGGCCAGCAGCACCTTGGCGGCACGCAACTGACCGTCCTGCCAGTGCGCCTCGAAGCCGCCTTCCACCCTTTCGATGCGCTGCACCTCGCCCACGATCGGCTGCACGCCATAGGCCGCGGCCTGACGCCGTAGCCGCGCAAGCAACGTGCTGCCCGGCACGCCGTTGACGAAACCGGGAAAGTTGTGGCTGCGCGGGATGCGTGCCAGGCGGCTCGCGCCTGCGTCGATCAACGCCACTCGCCGCCGGAAGCGCGCAAGGTAAACGGCCGCGGTCAGGCCGGCCGGTCCACCACCGATGACAAGCACTTCGGGGTCTGCGGCACGGGCCTGGTCGTCGTTACCGGGGCTTGTTGCCATCCGGGTTCCGTGGGGTGATCGCCGGGCGGTCGTCGATGATTGCCCGCTCCACACCGGGCAGGCCATCGCCGGGCCGGCCGCGGATGGCGGCGTCCTGTTCGAGGTTGACACCCGACTTGTCGCCGCGGTCGCCGTTCGCGTACTCGTAGGCGGTGCTGGGGGCGTCGTCGAACTGGTCGGACAGCCGGGCCGGATGGGTCGTCTTTTCCGTTCGGGCCGAACTTTCCGATTCGTCCTGGACTGACCCCGGCGTAACGCCGGGGGATGGTGTGTTGCTCATGCCGTTCTCAACCGCGCGAGGGCAGGCCCTTGAACAGCATGGCGATGCCGTAGAGACCAGCCAGGCCAACCAGCCCGTAGACGATTCGTGAGGCGGTGGTCATGTTGCCGAAGA
>JAQGNA010000297.1 GCA_028292075.1 Rhodoferax sp.
CACCGCCCCCGGTCCGATCCTGATTTCCGTGGGCACCCGCCCCGAGATCATCAAGATGGCGCCCGTCTACGCCGAACTGCGCCAGCGCGGCATGCCCGTGGCCTGGCTGCACAGCGGCCAGCACCGCGAGATGGCCGACACGCTCTACCGCTTCTTCGACATCGCACCCGAGCACGAGCTGGTGCTCGAACGCCGCAACGGCGGCCTGGCCCACCTGAACGCGCTGCTGCTGGAGGGCCTTTCCGCCATCTTCGAGAAGGTCCGTCCGAGCGCCGTGCTGGTCCACGGCGACACCACCAGCACCCTTGGCTCGGCACACGCCGCCTTCTACCTGGGCATTCCGGTGGGCCATGTCGAGGCGGGGCTGCGCACCTACAACCGGGCCGAGCCGTTCCCGGAGGAAATGAACCGCGAGATGACGGCACGCCTCGCGCGCTGGCACTTCGCGCCCACCGCCGGCGCGGCGGCCAACCTCGGCCGCGAAGGCGTTCCCGACGGCCACGTCTACATGGTCGGCAACACCGCGGTGGACGCCGCGCGCGCCGGCACCGACCGCCTGGCCGCGCTGACGGCCGCCGGCACCAACGCGCTGCCACCCGAATTGCTTGCGCTGCGCGAGCACCTGCCGCGCTGCCGGCTGATCACGGTGACGGCACACCGGCGCGAGAACTGGGGCGAGGGCATCGGCAACATCGCCGCCGCGGTGAAGGCGCTGCTGCTGGCGCACCACGACCTGGCCGTGGCCTGGCCGGTGCACGGCAACCCCGCGGTGAGCGGCATCGTGCAGGCCGAGCTCGGCGCCCTGGCGCTCGAACTCGGCGGCCGGCTCTGCCTGTGCCCGCCGGTCGACTACCCGGCGCTGCTGTGGTGCCTGCAGCACAGCGCGCTCGCGCTCACCGATTCGGGTGGCATCCAGGAGGAGGGCGCGGCGCTTTCCTGCCCGGTGCTGGTGCTGCGTGGCACCACCGAACGGCCGGAGCTCATCGAAGCCGGCGCCGGGCTCATCGTCGGCACCGACACGGCGCACATCGTGGCCACGGTCAGCGGTCTTCTGGCCGGCGGCACGGCGCTGCAGCGCATGCGCGAGGCGCGCAACCCCTTCGGCGACGGCCGCACCGCACTGCGCATCGCCGATGTGCTCGCCCGTGAACTGGGAGCTGGCCATGCGCTGCACTGAACTCCGGCTGGCCCGCTGCGCAGCGGCCTTCGCGCTGCTGTGCCAGCTGAGCCCGGCCCACGCGGAAGCGCCGGCATCGGGCACCTGGGACGTGCAGACCACCCACAACCGAATGACCTCGGGCCTGCCGGCGGGCGAGGCGCTCAGCGTGCGTGCGAACTGGGCGCTGGCCGGCGGCGACAACGTCCAGGCCGAACTCATGGAAGAGCGCAAGTTCGGCGACCGCGGCGGCATTGCCGCGCTGGGCTACACCCACGTGTTCTCGGACGACTGGTTTGGCAACGCCACGGCGGTCTACGGCCACGGCGGGCCGAACTGGGCCGACCTGCGGCTCGACCTGCAGTTGTCCCGCAAGTGGCTGCCAGGTCGCCAGCTGGTGACTTCCTTCGGCGTCTACCGTGCCTTGTACGACGCGGGCCGCAACGACAGCGGCTTTCGCCTGTCGGCCGCGTACTACCAGGAGCTGCCCCTGGTGTGGGAGGCCGGCGTCACGCTCAACACCAGCGAGCCTGGCGGCGTGCATTCGCAGATGCCCTTCGTGAGCCTGACCGTCGGCCGCGACCGCGAGCAGTACCTGAGCCTGCGCCTGAACCGCGGCACCGAGGCCTACCAGGCGCTGGGCACAGAGTCGCAGCTGGTGAACTTCCACAGCCGCAGCGCCACGGCCACCTGGCGGCGCTGGTTCGGGCCGGCCTGGGGCGTGTCGGCGCTGGTCGAGCATTACCACAACCCGTACTACGAACGCCGCACGCTGGGTGTCGGCATGTTCGCGCAATGGTAGCCGTGCCATGAGCGGCGCCCGCGTTCCAGCCAGTGCAGTGCAGGCCCCACCCGGCGGCCGGGCGCTGCCGCACCGCGCCATGCGCAACATCGCCATGCCGATGGGGCGCCTGTTCGGCAGCCTGGCACTGGCACTGGCGCTCACCTGCGCCGTGCTGGCGTTGCGCCCCTGGATCGCCCTGGCCTGGGAGACCGAACTCCTGTGGTGGATCCACAGCCTGGGCTTGCCCGGGCAGTTCGGGCCGGCCAGCACCGCGATGCCCGGGCTCATGGGCCTGCCGGTCCCCACCCTGGGGCTGGCGCTGCCGGCCTATGACGCGGGTGCCGCGTTCTCGCAGGCACTGGCGGTGGGTGTGGTGTGGTGGTGCATGGCCTGGCTGCCCGACGAGGCGAAGCCCGTGGCCTTCTTCGTGCGGCTCGCGGCGCTGATCCACGGCTTCGCCGTGCTGTTCTTCATCCTCTGGCCGGCCAGCTTTTCGCACAGCGTGCAGACCCACGTGGGCAGCGGCATGCGGCAGGCCTGGTACCTGATGCTGCTGACGCCGGCCATCCATCTCGCCACCTACTACCTGTTTCCGTTCGCCATGTGGCAGCGCGCGCTGTTGAGCCTGGTCACACTGCTGTTCCTGTTCGTGTTCACGCCGCTGCAGTACGCGCTGCACCTGGCGCTGGTCGAACGGCTGGGGCTCATCGTCATGCCGGTGCTGCACCTGCTGTTCGGCGTGATGATGGTGATCATCGGCTTTGTCGCGCTCTATGGCTGGGCCATGGGCTGGCGCAGCCGGGAAGTGGTGCAGGATGCGTTTCGCTGAGCCCCTTCGCGGCTGGGCCTGCGGCCTGGCGCTGAGCTTCACCGTGGCGGGCGGCGTCGGCTTTGCCGGCGAGCCGGCCGCGTCCACACCGTCTGCAACCTCTGCCACGGCCTCCGGCGACGCCTGCCCGGGTGTCGCCCTG
Organism: Rhodoferax sp.; assembly: GCA_028292075.1. Next base: position 2,912 of record JAQGNA010000297.1, read on the forward strand.
GTCGACGACGCGTTTCGGGACGCGGCCCTGCAAGCCTTGCAGGCCCTGGTCATCCATGCGCCGGGGCTGCCCGCCGATGGCGCCGTGCAGGCGCACCATTCGGCCGGGCATGTCGACCCGGTCGGCCAGGCTTGGCACTACGTGTCGGCCTACCAGGTCAATCTGGCCTTCATCGGCGCGCTGGCTGTGGCGCCTCGGCTGGCCGGCGATGCCGCCGGCTGGCTGCGCTGGCAGGCCGCGCACACCAGCTTCACCGGACCCGGGCAGGGCGTGGTGTTCGACCACTGGGTGCGCGCCCAAGGGTTCGCCGAATCGACCTGCCCACCGGGCATGGCGGCCGAGACCTGCCCGCGCGTCGATGCCTACGACAGTACCGCCGCGTCGCTGCTGCTGCTGGCCGATGCCTATGCCTCCGTGCCTGTGTCCTCCTCCGCATCCATCGATGCCGACACGCCCGGCGGCGCCGCCCTGCTGCGGACGCCGTCGATGCGCATCGCCCTCGAGGCCGCGGCCGGCACGCTGGCCGCCATGACGCAGCGCCAGGGGCTCAGCTGGGCCAAGCCCGATCACCAGGTGGCCTACCTGATGGACGCTGTCGAGGTGGCCGCCGGCTGGCGAGCCTGGGCCCGCCTCCAGGCGGCTGTCTACGGCGTTCCGCAAGCGGCGCAATCGAGCCTTGCGGCGGCCCGCCGGCTGGACGCCGCCGTCGTGCGCCACCTTTGGCACGCGCCCAGCCAGACCTGGCGCGTGAGCCTTGGTGCACCGGCGCCGGACTTTGGCCGCTGGTACCCCGACACCGTCGCCCAGGCCTGGCCGCTGCTCTGGAACGAAAGCGCCGAGCCCCAGGCCCGCGTCCGCGCCGCGGGGGCATGGCGGCAGGCGGCCCGGGCCTGGCAGGGCCCACCGGGCTGGTCGGCGCACAACGTCGACCCGGCGGGTTTCTGGTGGCCGGCGGTGGCCGTGGCGGCACGGTGCCAGGGCGACGAGCCGGGCACCCGCGCCTGGGTCGACCGCGCCCGACGCGACTGGCTGCGGCCCGACGCCCCCTTCGCCTGGCCCTTCCAGGTTGGCGACCTGCGCTGGCTGCTCCGGCTGGCCAGCCCTGTAGCCCCTTAGCCCTGTCGCCCCTTAGCCAGCGCCTTGCGGCCACCAGTCCATTCCACCCTGTCACGCCGTCATGCCGTCATGCCGTCCACAGGCCGCGTTTCCGTTTTCATCCACCCAGCCTCACCAGGAGTTTTATGCGTCTGTCCTTTCTCACTTCCGTCCTGCATGCGTGGCGCTCCCGCCTCGCCATGTGGGCGACGATTGCCGCCATGGCGCTGGGGGCGATCAGCCCCGCGGCCCATGCAGCCGCCTCGCGCGACTACCTCACCCTTCTGATTCCGGACAACGCCAGCCTCACCAGCTGGCAGGTCCAGGTGTGGACCGACGCCGCCGCCGAAGAGGGCATCCAGATCCGCACGCTCACCGATTCGGCCTTCCTGGCCCTGGGCACGACGGCGGTCGGCAAGATCGCCGGCCTGGTGCTGCCAGACAGCGCGCACATCCAGGCCAGCGACGCGCTGGTGGCCGCGGTCAAGAGCTATGTGAGCAACGGCGGCAAGCTGCTGCTGACCTACGACGCCGGCTCGCTCACCAGCACCGGCACCTATGCGCTCAGCGGCAAGTCGCGCTTCTCCGACATGGTCGGCGTGGACTACGTGCTGTACGACACCCTGCGCGACCAGGTGGTCGGCTTCGGCCCCATCGTCGGCAACAAGGGCCGCATGGACAACCTCTCGCTGCCGCCCGGCAAGTACCTGCCCTATGTGGCGCCGAGCATTGCCACCGCAGCGGCTTTCGTGCCGTCCACCACCACCGATCCCGGCGGCTCCACCTTCATGCGGCCGCGCATCGAAGCCCGGGCCCGCGGATGGGATGCCCGGCGGCTGGCCTATGCCGAGTCGACGATGACGCCGCTGCGCTATGCCGCGAGCGTCAGCACCGCGACGCAGGCGCTCACGCAGCTCACCAGCCAGCTGTGGGGCGGCACCACCACCCTGCGCAACATCGCCGACGTGAGCGCCGTGGCGACCACCGGCGGTGCCGACTGGTATGAAACCCTGGCGTCCGCCACGGCGTCGAAACTGGCCGCGAGCGACGCGGTCATGCAGGCCGTCAGCGGCTACGGCTTTGGCGAACTCGGGTACTACCACTACGTGACCACCGGCACGTTTCCGGGCAATGTCTACCTGACCTCGCCGCAACACGGCCTGGTGGCCGGCGAGCGCAGCTATGGCACCGGCAAGCTGGTGTTCGTCAACATCCCGTTGGGTTACTTCAAGGCCATCGGCACCGACGGCGCGCTGTTGCACGGTTTTCTGAACCAGTTCGCCCGCGACCACGTGGCCATGCCACGCATGTCGGCCCAGCCCAAGGGCGTGGGCGGCCTGGTCTACAACTGGCACGTGGACGATGGCGACGACCTGCTGCCCGACTTCAAGTACCTCATGACGCTCGACTTCATGCAAAACCAGGGTCCGTTTTCGGTGCACTTCACGGCCGGACCCGACGTGAGCGTGGCCGGCGACGGCCAGGGCATGAACCTGCCGAACAACCCGGCGGCCAAGGACGTCGTCCTGAAGACCGGAAAATTCGGCCCCTATGCCAACAGCTGGGGCAAGAAGCACACGCTCGGCTCGCACGGTGGCTGGAACCACGACCTCTACGGCATCAATGCCAGCGAAGACAACGCCGCCACCTACCTGCCGTGGGTGCTGCTCAATTTCAGTGCCATCGAGAACGTCATCGGCGAGCCGCTGCGCGAATACTCCGCACCCCAGGGCAACAACCCCTTGTGGGCGACCCGATGGATCGAGAGCCACGGTGTGGTCGGCATGTACACGACCAGCGACGGCGGCTCGGCCGCCACCCGCGAATGGCGCGCCGGGCAACGCACGGCCGACAAGCTGTGGACCACGCCCATCGCGCCCTTCGGCAAGAACGCCACCTTCGAGGAGTTCGAGGAAAACGGCGTGAGCGACGCCACGGCGGCGCAGTGGCTGATCGACCTGCAGAGTTTCGTGGTGAACAACCGCACCAACCGCCTGTTCTACAACCATCCTCCGGGCGCCCGTGCGCACCTGGGCGTGGTGAAGACCTTCGTTCGCCGTGCCGCATCGCTGCAGGCAATGGGCCGCTTCAACTGGTACACCATGGCGCAGCTCGGCGACTTCTCGCAACGCCGCATCCAGACCACCTGGAGCAGCACCAGCAGCTGGGGCCAGAGCAGGTTCAACGCGAGCAACCCCGTGTCGCTCACCGACATGACCTGGCTGATCCCGCGCAGCCGCTACTACATGCCCGTGGTCGTGGGCGGCTACGGCACCGTGAACGTGTTCGACACCAAGAACTGGATCGTCACCGCCCAGGGCGGCACCTCCCTGAGCTTCGTCGCCGGCGACCGCTGACCCGCGCCTGGCCCGGTCGGCGCCGGCCGGGCCAGCGGCGTTGTTCCGCGCGCCGCAATGGTGAATTGGCCGGCATGGCGATTCGGCATCGGCCGCGTTGCGCCTACAGTGAGGTCTTCCCAAGCGAACCTCTCTGGAGCCGACATGACCGATGCAGTCCTTGCCCCTCACCCGCCTCCTGCCGGTGACCGGCCCCGCCCCCCTTTCCCGCCCTTCGACCGCGACACCGCGGCACAGAAGGTGCGCATGGCCGAAGACGCCTGGAACACCCGCGATCCCGAGCGCGTGGCCATGGCCTACACCGCCGACAGCCGCTGGCGCAACCGCGCCGAATTTCCGCGTGGCCGCAGCGCCATCGCGCAGTTCCTCGGGGCCAAGTGGTCCCGCGAACTCGACTACCGGCTCATCAAGGAACTGTGGGCCTTCGACGGCGACCGCATCGGCGTGCGCTTCGCCTACGAATGGCACGATGCCGCGGGCCAGTGGTACCGGTCCTACGGCAACGAGAACTGGCAGTTCGACGCGCAGGGCTTCATGGCCGTGCGCCATGCGAGCATCAACGACCTGCCCATCGCGGAAGCCGACCGGCTGTTCCACTGGCCGCTCGGCCGCCGGCCCGACGACCATGCCAGCCTGACCGATCTCGGTCTCTGAACCACAGGAGCCCGCCATGGGACGCGCCTTTGCCGAAAGAGCCTTCACCCCCCGCGTGCAAGCCCTGCAGACCGCCGCGGGCAGCCGCGAGTCTTATGCGCGCATGGCGCAGCACGGCGACGCCGGCACCGCGCTGGGCGAAGAAGAAGCCGATTTCATCGAGGCCCGCGATGGCTTCTACCTGGCCACCGTGGGCGAGACCGGCTGGCCCTATGTGCAGTTTCGCGGCGGACCCCCCGGCTTTCTGAAAGCCCTGAACAGCCAGACCATTGCCTATGCCGACTTCCGCGGCAACCTGCAGTACATCAGCATGGGCAACCTGCAGGGCGACGACCGCGTGTCGCTCATCCTCATGGACTACGCCGCGCAGCGCCGCTTGAAGATCATGGGCCGCGCCCGGCTGGTGGAAGCCGCCGCCGACCCGGCCCTCGTCGCCGGGCTGCAGGTGCCGGGCTACCGCGCCCGGGCCGAGCGGGCCGTGGTGATCGCGGTCGAGGCCTTCGACTGGAACTGCCCGCAGCACATCACGCCAAGGTACACCCGGGCCGAGATCGAGGCGGGCGCGTAGAAGCGCCTCGGCCTGCGCGTCAGAGCGCCTGCGCCAGCATCGCGTGCAGCAGCACGTCGGCCCCGGCTTTCAGGTGCGCCGGCTCGGCCGATTCGATCTCGTTGTGGCTGATGCCGTCCTTGCAGGGCACGAAGATCATGGCGGCTGGAGCCACGGTGGCCAGGTACACGGCATCGTGGCCGGCACCGCTCACCACTTCCATGTGGTCCAGGCCCAGTGCGTCGGCGGCGCGGGCCACGCTGGCGATGCAGTCCGGCGAGAACTGGCATGGCGGGTAGTACACCACCTGCTCCACCGCCACGCTGACCTGCGTCGACGCGGCCACGTTGTCGCAGCCGCTGCGCAGCGCGGTGTCCATGGTCAGCAGCGCCGCATCGGTCAGGTTGCGAAAGTCCACGCTGAATTTCACCGTGCCGGGAATGGTGTTGCGCGAGTTGGGAAACACCTGCATGAAGCCCACCGTGCCGCGGCCGTGCGGTGCGTGGCTCAGTGCGATGCGGTTGACCAGTTCCACCAGCCGCGCGGCGGCCAGCATGGCGTCGTGGCGCAAGGCCATGGGGGTGGGTCCGGCGTGGGCTTCCATGCCGGTCACGGTGATGTCGTACCAGCGTTGCCCCAGCGCGCCCGGCACCACGCCGATGGTGCGGCCCGCCGCCTCGAGTACCGGGCCCTGCTCGATGTGGGCTTCGAAGTACGCGTCGAACATGCCGCCCGGCACCTCGCCAGCGGCCTGCGTGCCGGCATAGCCGATGTGGCGCAGTTCATCGCCCACCGACTTGCCCGCGAGGTCCACCTGCTGCCGCGCGAACTCCGCGGAGAAGGCGCCGACGAACACGCCGGAGCCCATCATCACCGGCACGAAGCGCGAGCCTTCCTCGTTGGTCCAGATCACGACTTCGAGCGGCGCATCGGTCTCGATACCGTGCTGGTTGAGCGTGCGGACGACTTCGAGTCCGGCCAGCACGCCGTAGTTGCCGTCGAACTTGCCGCCGGTAGGCTGGGTGTCGATATGCGAGCCGGTCACGACCGGCGCCAGGCTGTTGTCGCGTCCCGGCCGGCGCATGAAGATGTTGCCGATCCGGTCCACCGTTAC
>JAQGNA010000323.1 GCA_028292075.1 Rhodoferax sp.
TGCGTAGACCAGCGCGACGCCGCCCGTGAACAGGATGACCGCGGCCGCCACCAACAGGGCGAATCCTGCGAGGCCGCATCGCCAGATCGTCCTCATGTCGCCATCAGCCAGTGGCGCGCGCTGTCACCACGCCGGCAAGGCATGCCGTGCGCCCGGCCGGGGGCATCAGCGGCGCGGGGCCACGGCGGCGGGCGCGGTGGCAGGCTTGGGCATGTCCTTGAGCAATTCGGCCAGCGCTGCCGGCGCCATCACCACGATGCCGCGTTCGGTGGCAAAGCGACGTGCCGCATCGGAGAGCGCGCCGAGGCCGATGACGACGCTGGCGCTCGCATCCTCGCGGCGTTGCAGTGCGTCGAGTTCGCGCAACGGCTCCAGTCCGACGCTGGCGGCTTTCCAGCGCTTGCAGCTGACCAGCGTGGTGCGGCCGGCGCGGTGCAGGGAAAAGTCGGCGGCGGGACCAGGGAGGCGGGTCACCGTAAAGCCGTCGCGCACATAGGCGGCCTCGACGGCGTTGGCGAAGTCGCGCCACGGCATGGCGCCGACCGCCTCGAGCGTGGCAGCCACCCGAACCGGGCTGGGCGCATTCCATTGGCGCCAGGCCGACATGACGCAGATCACCACGAACGGCAGGGCCCCCATGGCACCGAAGAAGAAGTACGGCGCCGGCAGGCTGGTGCGCGCCGCAAGCACGATCATGGCGGTAATGCCCAGGCTGATCCACCAGGGTGAGCGCAGCAGGACGGCGAAGAGCGAGCCATGGGCCATCTTGAGTTTCATGCGGTCGTTCCTTTGGCTGGCTTGGTCTTGGCGGGCGTCGTGCTGGCCGGTGATTTTTTGGCAGGCGCCCTGGCGGCATTGGGCACCACGTTGCAATGCAGCTTGAGCGCATTCATGGCTTCGACCAGGCGGGTGTCGCGCTCGTCGAGAAGATCACGGCGCGTTTCCTCGATGAAGTGCGCCCACAGGCGCTGGTAGTCCGCGTGGTTCTCATGCGGCGCGTATTCGCGGATGAAGTCGCTCGCCAGCTCGGGATTCAGGCCCTGCTTGCGAAGCTTGCGCACCAGGGTGCCGGCCGTGCTTTCACTGATGATGGTCTTGCGGGCCATGCCGGCGGTGATGCAGAGGAACAGCGTGATGAGCGAGCTGTCGTCGGTGTGGCGCTGGGTGAGCTTGGTCCATTGGGCCGAGACGGCGCGGTCGAAGTTGCTGATGTCCTCGAGCTCCTCGTCGAACCAGAAGTAGCGGCCCATGAAGGTCATGGACTGGAGGAACAGCTTGCGCGGCTTGGTGGCCGGGTCGAGAATTTTCGGCAGATCGTGTGCCGCCATGTCCTTCAGCACTTCGGCGATCAGCCGACGGAAACGCTCGGGCAGGCCTTCGGGCGCCTTGAGTGCGAGCGGTTTGCCGGCCGCGCTGCGCTTGCGCAGCAGGTCGATCGCGGTCTCGAACTGCGCCCAGTGGGGCATGCGCTCCTGACCGGCGGACAGCATCAGCAGCGCGGTGCGGATCAGCGCTTCGGCGTCGGTCTGGGCGTCCTTCAATTCACGCCGTGCCGTGCCCAGGCGGTGGGCAAGCCAGTAGGCGGCCTCCACCCGGGTTTCAACGGACTGCCGCTGGGCCAGTTCGGCCCGGTAGTCGGCCAGGCTGCGGAGCGACCATTTGGCCAGCAGCGGGATGTGGTCGTCGGTGAAGGTGCCGCTCTCCGCCATGCCGAAGTGGGTGTGGTCGGGCATCGTCAGCAGCGACTTGAGCATTTCAGAGCCGCCCTTCGAGCGCGACAGCAGGGTGTGCTCCCGCAGCGAGCGCGCCGCGGCGGAAAGGTCGCCCTCGGTGCTGTCTTCGAGGAACAGGCTCACCATGTTGACGATGCGCGCGCGGGCCTGCTCGAGGTCGGGCCTGAGAAATTCGGTGCCGAAGTAGCGGGCGATCTGCACCATGCCTTTGGCGGCTTCTTCGTGCATGGCCGCCAGGCGCGTGTCATCGATGATGCCTTGCTGCACACCGTGCCGCAAAGCCTTCTCGAAGAATGGGCGGCTGTCGAACAGGGAGACCGTGGAAGCGGGTGTGGACATGGCTTGGGGCGTTGGCCTGGTGGCGTTCAGATGGCGGATTCTTCGTCTGGGTCGGCCGGCTTCTTCTGCGAGCCTTCTCCGGCGCCATGACCTTCGCGGAAAGGCACATGGCCGCCGTTGTGGTGGCCGTCCTCTTCCTCTTCTTCCGACTCCTGTTCCGCGGTGAAGGCCCTGAAGCGGGCCCGCAGGATGGTCAGCACCTCGATCAGGATGTCGGGGCATTCGGTGCGCAGCCACCATGACACTTCCATCCAGTCGTGGTCGGCGACCTCGTCCAGGTCGACCCGCGGCGCGCTGTACGCCGCGGCCACCATGTTCGATTCGGACAGCACGGAACCGTCGTCTTCCGAGGCTTCGAAGCTGCCGGTCCGCATGAAGCTTTCGACGCGGGCCCAGTGCTCGAGCAGGTAATCGGCCAGGGCGTCGCAGCCGCCGTCGGTCTCGCCCACGGTCCGCAGGAAATCCACAGGGGTGTAGGTGTCCTGGTCGTCCCGGAAGATGACCGAGTTCATCATGCCGCGCAGGTGCGCGTGGGTCAGGTCCTTGTACTGCTTCTCGATGACCACGGCGCGGGCGAACTGCTGCGGCGTGACCAGCATGTTCAGCACCGACGACTTCGAGCTGTCGTATTCGCGGATCACCGAGAGCAGATCTTTGGGGGGCAGGCTGTCCAGCGCAACCACGAGCGCGTGGTCGCCTTCTTCATCGGCCAGCGACACGAGCGCGGCTTCGGCGCCGACGATGTCGCCGGCAAGGATCAGGCTCTGGGCCTTGACGAGGGCAGGGTAGTGCATGGTCGCTCCTGTAGGGTGCTTCAGTCTTTGCGCTCGAAGCCTTGTTCGGCGAGCCAGTCGGCGCCGGCTTCTTCGAGGTTGCCGGGCAGGTTTTCGCCTTCGTCGGCGTTTTCGTCAGCATCGCGTTCGGCGTCGTCGCGGTCCTCGTCCTCGGCAGGCTCACTGGCGGCGGCATTCGGGTCAACGCGGGTGTGCAGGTATTCAAGAACGGCGGCGATGCCCATGAAGCGCTCGCCGCCGTCCTCTTGCAGCACCCGCTCGACCAAGGGCTGCGCCCATGCCGCGAGCGTCATGCTGGCCAGAAGCTTGTTCCAGGCGGGGAAGCGGTCCGGGTCCATGGCGGCGAGTTCGTCCAGCCGCGAGGGCGATGTGAACCGGAAGGCCTGATGGAAGACCGTGGCCAGCATTTCCGGGCTGTCCTCCATCATCATCACCAGAAAATCGATCTGGCCGCGTTTCTCGCGCAGGCGCTTCTCAAGCACGTTCTTGCCTTCGGAGTCGGACAGCAGATCGTTGATCTCGGCGTCGTAGGCGGGGCTGTGGTCGGCGAAGTAGCGGGATAGTTTCATTTCATGGCTCCAGGATTCGGGTCTTCGGTCAGGTTCCGGTGGGAAAGACGGTGCACCGCTCTCGGACGCGGTCCGCGAGCGCAGCGGCAAGCCCGTTTGAATGTGTGCACGGGCAGAGGTTCAAACCCGACTCACAGCACCGTCTTCAAATAGTTCTGCCAGATCTCGCGGGCGGTTTCCAGCGGGTTGTCGAGCAAGCCCCGGCGACGGTTCTCGTCGTAGGTTTTTCGTTTCTCTTCGTCCGACAGCACGTCGTAAGCCTCTTGCACGGCGCGAAAACGCTGCGCCGCGTCCGGAGAAGGATTGCGGTCGGGATGGGTCTGGGCGGCGCGCTGCCGAAACGCCTTCTTGATGTCTGCCGCGGAAGCGGAACTGTTGAGGCCGAGTGCCGCGTAGTGGTCTTGCATGGTCGCTCTGGATCGGTTCGCACCCGACGCATGCAAAAAGACAGCCGCTTGGGCTGTCTCTTCAGGGTCATGCACGGTTTCGCCGCGATTTTACCCGGTGCGTTGTTGGCCTCTGCCGGACGAGCACAAGCCGCATCTGGCCAAAGCAGCCGGTGGTGATTTCGTGGCATGTTGCACCGGCTTTTTCCTGTTCAACAACGCAGTTCGATCCAACGTATGGTATGCAATATCTCCGTACTGCGTGTTGATGTGCGCGCCATTGTCGGATTAGAGACGAATTCGTATCTAGACGTAACAATCAATGAACATTTGATACGTCGCGCATTAAATGCGAGTTACGGATGAGCCGAAAACGAAGATGCTGCTTGCATCTTCGTCCCCTACCTGTTGAGTTTTCCGCTTGCCGCGGATGAAGACGGAACGAGGTCATTTCCGGCGTTACCGCGACAAAACAGCTGATTTACAAGGTCACGATGAGAATGAACACACGGTTGCGCAAGAGGTCGACAGCCATTTCCTGGCTCTGCGGCCTTTGGCTCACGCTGGCTCTGCAATGCGGCTGGGCTGCCACCACGGCGCTCAATACGGCGACCATCGCGCCTCCATCCGGTGTCATCGACGCGGTCGGCGGCTGCACCGCGGCCAGTCCGCCCACCTGCACTGGCAACAACACGTCGACGGCCACCGTCACCGTCTGGGCCGCTGTCACGTCCAAGACCGTGTCGCCGTCGTCTGGTACTTCCGTCCTGCCCGGCGCCACACTGACCTACACCCTGAGCGTGACGGTGTCCGGCGCGGTCACTACCTCGCCCGTCGTGTTGTCCGACACCCTTGGCACCGGGCTCAGTTTCGTGGCTGTCACGGCCAACCCAGGCGGCTTCACGTCCAGCACAGCAAGCAATCCGTTGACCTTCACCTTGCCAACCGGCGCTTCGATTGGCGTTCACACGGTCCAGTACACCGCCCTCGTGGCGACCAGTGCGACGGGCAGCGTCGGTAATTCGGTCGTCGGTACCGCCAACTGCACGAGCGCCGCCCCGTGTACGACGACCAATCCGCTGGGTGCGCTGACGGTCGCCAAGGCGTTGACCAGCGAGAGCGGAACGCAGGCCGGCATTGCCGAGCCGAATGAGTTGCTGACCTACACCATCACGATCGGCAACACCAGTGGCTCGGCGGTCAGCAACTACGCGTTGACCGACACGCTTGGTACGGGGCTGTCTTATTCCAACTCGAGTTCCGGAGGCGTCAACTCCGGTCAGTCGGTCACGTGGACGGGCCTGACGGTGCCGGCCAATGGTTCACTTCAGGTGAGCGTGGTCGCAAAGGTGCTTTCGCCCATCACCACCGCGAGCATCAGCAATCTTGCCAAGACGACGGGCAACGCGGATCCGGCTTGCCCGAGTGCCGCCTGCGTCGTCATACCGACGGCCACCACGGTCACTGTGGCGAAGGTTTCAAGTCCGGCCAACGGCACAACAGTGCTTGCCGGGCAAGCCCTCACCTACACCTTGACGGCCACCGTCACCGGCGCGGCCACCGCTGCGCCGACGGTCCTGACCGACACCTTGGGCAGTGGCCAGACCTTCGGCAGCGTCACTGCGGGAAGCGTCTACACGCTGGGTGGTTCGGGCAACGCCCGCACCTTCACCTTGCCCACGGGCACGGCCGCAGGCACTTATTCCGTGAGCTACACGGCAACGGTCAACCCCGGCGCCACCACCGGCACGGTGAACAACAGCGTCACGGGCGCGGCCTGCACCAGCACCGGCGCCTGCGCCACCGACCACCCGGTGGGCAGCATCGGCGTGGCCAAGTCCCTCACCAGCGAGAGCGGTAGCCAAAGCGGTGTGGCCGAAGCCGGTGAGCAGCTGGGCTACACCATCACGCTGAGCAACCCGACCGCGACCGCGGTCACCGGCTACGCGCTCACCGACACCCTGAGCGCCGGCCTGTCCTACTTCAGCTCGACCCTGGGCGGCGTCAACAGCGGCCAGAGCGTGAACTGGACCGGCCTGAGCATCCCGGCCGGCGGCACCCTGCAAGTGGGCGTGGTCGCCGTTGTCGGCACCGTCGCAAGCGCCAGCGTGAGCAACCTGGCCAAGGCCACCGGCACCGTCGATCCGACCTGCCCGAGCTCGGCCTGCGTGGTCACCCCCACCACCAGCACCGTCACGGTCGCCAAGACCTCCAACACCGCCAACGGCACCACCGTCATCCCCGGCCAGACGCTGAGCTACACCCTCACCG
>JAQGNA010000344.1 GCA_028292075.1 Rhodoferax sp.
TTCAGAAGCAAGACAGCAGGGTCGTGTCGCGCACGCGAAAAAAAGCCCGGACGCGCCGGGCTTTCATGAGGCAGTGTTGCGTCAGGCGTACGCGACCAGCGCCTTCTTCATCTTCTTCATCGCGGCCGACTCGATCTGGCGGATGCGCTCGGCGCTGACGCCGTAGTCCGCCGCCAGCTGGTGCAGCGTCATGCCGCCAGAGCCGTCGTCGTTCACCTTGAGCCAGCGCTCTTCCACGATGCGGCGGCTGCGGTCGTCCAATTCGCCCAGAGCCGAGGTGATGCCGTCGCTGGCCAAGGCATCGCGTTGCCGGGCTTCAAGCAGTGCGGTGGGCTCCTGGTGCGTGTCGGCCAGGTAGGCAATGGGGCCAAAGCTGTCTTCACCGTCGTCTCCGGGGCCCGGGTCGAGCATCACGTCGCCGCCCGACAGCCGGGTTTCCATCTCGATCACGTCGGAACGCTTCACGTTGAGCTGTGTTGCCATCGACTGGATCTCGCCTTCGCTCAGCGTGTCCCGGTGCGTGACCTCATTGGCGGTGTCCGCCTTGAAACCCTGCTTCATGGACCGCAGATTGAAGAACAGCTTGCGCTGCGCCTTGGTGGTGGCCACCTTGACCATGCGCCAGTTTTTCAGGATGTACTCATGAATCTCGGCCTTGATCCAGTGCAGCGCGTAGCTCACCAGGCGCACACCCTGGTCGGGGTCGAAGCGCTTCACGGCTTTCATCAGGCCGACGTTGCCTTCCTGGATCAGGTCGCCGTGGGGCAGGCCGTAGCCGAGGTATTGGCGGGCCACGGAGACCACGAGCCTAAGGTGCGAGAGCACCAACTTTCCGGCGGCGTCGACGTCGTTGTTGCCCTTGAGCTGGCGCGCGTACAGCTGTTCCTGCTCGAGCGTGAGCATGGGCATGCGGTTGACCGCCGAAATATAGGCGTCCAGGTTGCCCAGGGACGGCACAAGCGTCCACGGATTGCCAGCAGAAATTGCGGGGGCCATGGTTCCAGTTTGAATGTTCATACCAGATTCCTTTTCTCTAGGGCTAAATATTAGCACTCGGTAAGAGAGAGTGCTAAGGCCGAAGTTCCCATTTTGGCTATGGGCGCAATAGCTTTACGCCGCGTTCACGGGCAAGGCGCGCCAAGCCGACTTTCATGAGTCCGCAAACCGGCACGGGGCAGGCGCGCAAACGGTTACGCCATGGCCAGCGGTGCCGGCGGATGGGATGACATGCCAGACACCTGGTGTGCCGCGCCATCATGGCCCCACCATTCTCGGAATTCGCTGAACGTCATCTTGCAACCGGTGCAGCGGTATTGCCCCGTCGGCCGCAAAGCACCGGTGCCGTCACGGCCAATCACGGGCTGGTAGCTCGTGGTGCCACATCGGCCGCACTTATAGATGGTTTTATAGGACGTCATCATTGATGGTACTGTAAGGGCATCCATGCTTTGGCATGTAGGACGGCGGTGTAAGCGCCTGTAAGTCGACGAAGGAATGGTCCCGGGAACAGCCTGGAAAGCGATGGACGCCAAGCATGGAGGCTGCCCCGATGCTATCGATTGATGAGCGTCGTGCCAGGCCGAGCTGTCAACGGCAGCCTCGGTTCGAACTTGGAACGCTTCAAGCTGAAGAACGCCTTCACGTTCCGCACGTTGGCGTCGCTGGTAAAAAGGCGCTGCGCGAGCGCCAGGTACGCGGGCATGTCCCTCGCGAACACCACCAGGCAGAAATCGGGCCCGGGCGAGACCCGGTAGCACTGCTGCACGGCGTCGTCGGCTGCAACGCGCGTCTCGAACTCTGCCTGGAACTCGGCGCCCTGGCGGTCGAGCGTGATCTCAACGATGGCGGTGACGCCGTAGCCCAACACGGGCGCCAACCGGTCGACGTCAAGAATGGCCACCTGCCGCTCGATGAACTTCGCCTCGACCAGCCGCTTGACCCGGCGCAGGCAGGTCGGGGGAGAGATGTGGACGATCTTGGCAAGTGCCTGGTTGCTCAACGAGGCGTCCCGCTGCAATTGTTCCAGCAGCCGTAAATCTACTGCATCGATCTCGATATTTTCCATTACTCTATGCTATTTGAAATTATATTTCACCTCTATTTTTCAGTGAAATTTAATTTCATGGCGTGTGAAAAATTAACGGGTTTTGCCAGGCTGAACATCTTACGATCCGGCCTCAACCTTTTGGAGCATCTTATGTGCGGCATCGTCGGCGCGGTATCCACCCGAAACATCGTCCCCATCCTCGTTCAGGGCCTGCAACGGCTGGAATACCGCGGCTATGACTCCTGCGGAGTGGCGGTGCACGAAGGCGGCGGCCTGCAGCGGGCCCGCAGCACATCGCGGGTTTCCGAGCTCATGACCCAGGTCAGCGAGGACCGGATTGAAGGCGGCACCGGCATCGCCCATACCCGCTGGGCCACCCATGGCGCCCCGGCCGTGCACAACGCCCATCCGCATTTCAGCCACGGCACCGGCAGCGACCTCGAAGGCCGCCCCGGCCGGGTGGCGCTGGTCCACAACGGCATCATCGAGAACCATGACGAGCTGCGGGCCGCATTGCAGGCCAAGGGCTACGTCTTCCAGAGCCAAACCGACACCGAAGTGATCGCCCACCTGGTCGACAGCGTCTATGACGGCGATCTGTTCGAGGCGGTCAAGATCACCGTGCGGCAGTTGCGCGGTGGCTATGCCATTGCGGTGTTCTGCAAGGACGAGCCTCACCGCGTGATTGGCGCCCGTGCAGGCTCACCTTTGATTCTGGGTGTGGGCAAGGACGGTGGCGAGCATTTCCTTGCCAGCGACGCGATGGCCCTGGCCGGTGTCACCGACCAGATCGTCTACCTCGAAGAGGGCGACGTGGTCGACATGCAGCTCGGCAAGTACTGGATCATCGACAAGGCCCACAAGCCGGTGACCCGCAAGGTCCGCACGGTCAATGCCCACAGCGGTGCGGCCGAGCTGGGCCCCTACCGCCACTACATGCAGAAGGAAATCTTCGAGCAGCCTCGCGCCATCGCGGACACCCTTGAAGGCGTGATCGGCATCGTGCCCGAGCTTTTCGACGGCCCGGTGCGCGAAGATGGCACGCAAGTGGCCGCCTGGCGCGTCTTCAAGGAAATCGACTCGGTGCTGATCCTGGCCTGCGGCACCAGCTACTACAGCGGCTGCGCGGCCAAATACTGGCTGGAAAGCATCGCAAAGATTCCGACGCAGGTCGAGATCGCCAGCGAATACCGCTACCGCGATTCGGTGCCCAACCCGCGGACGCTGGTCGTGACCATCACCCAATCGGGCGAAACCGCCGACACGCTGGCCGCCCTGCGCCACGCCCAGAGCCAGGGCATGACGCACACGCTCACCGTCTGCAACGTTGCCACCTCGGCCATGGTGCGCGAATGCGAGCTTGCGTACATCACCCGCGCCGGCGTCGAGATCGGCGTGGCCTCCACCAAGGCGTTCACCACGCAGCTGGCAGGCCTGTTCCTGCTGACGCTGGCCCTGGCCCAGTCGAAGGGCCGCCTCAGCGAAGAAGAAGAAGGCCGTCACCTGAAGGCCATGCGCCACCTTCCTGCCGCGCTGCAGGCGGTGCTGGCGCTCGAGCCGCAGATCATCAGCTGGGCCGAAGACTTCGCCACCAAGGAGAACGCGCTGTTCCTCGGCCGTGGCCTGCACTACCCGATTGCCCTGGAAGGCGCGCTCAAGCTCAAGGAGATCACCTACATCCACGCCGAGGCCTATGCCGCGGGCGAGCTCAAGCACGGCCCGCTGGCGCTGGTGACGAGTGAGATGCCGGTCGTGACCGTCGCACCGAACGACACGCTGCTCGAAAAGCTCAAGAGCAACATGCAGGAAGTGCGTGCCCGCGGCGGTGTGCTTTACGTGCTGGCCGACGCCGACACCCACATCCAGAGCGCCGAAGGCCTGAACGTGATCCGCATGCCCGAGCACTACGGCGAACTGTCGCCCCTTCTGCACGTGGTGCCGCTCCAGTTGCTCGCGTACCACACCGCCTGCGCCCGCGGGACGGACGTGGACAAGCCACGTAACCTGGCGAAGAGCGTAACGGTGGAGTAAGCCGAATTGTCCGCGCGGTGCAGGCGACCACCCGGGTCGGCCAAAAAAGTGCCGCCAGCGCCGCGCTGACAACAATCTCTTCCACGGATGACCAAAAAAAGGGGACGGCGCTCCGCGACAATCAGGCATTCACGACCAGGAATCTCATGATCTCGACGAAATTCGCCACCCTCCCATTGGTATTTGCTGTAGCCGCAGGCGCTTTGTTGCCAGGCTCCGCAGCCCTCGCAGCTGACCGCCACGCGGCCAAGCCTGCAACCCACAAAAAAGCCCCCGCCGAAGCATCGGCTCCCGCTCCGGTGCCGGGGCAATCCGCCGTTGCGGGCGGCGCGCCTGCCATTCCCGCCAAGGCGTGGCTCCTGATGGACTTCGACTCCGGGGAGGTGCTCGCCTCCGCAAACCCCGACGAACCGCTGCCGCCCGCGTCGCTGACCAAAATGATGACCAGTTTCCTGGTCGAGCAGGCCATTCGTTCGGTCAAGCTCAAGAAGGACGACCTGGTGACGGTCAGCCTGAATGCGTGGTGCCGTGGCTCGAGCACCGAGTCATGCATGTACCTGCCGCTGAACAGTCAGGCCACGGTGATGGACATCTTGCGCGGCATCGTCGTGCAGTCGGGCAACGACGCGTCCAAGGCCATTGCCGAGCACATGGCGGGCTCCGAAGAAGGCTTTGTCAAACTCATGAACGCCGAGGCCCAGCGGCTCGGAATGACGCACACGAACTTCGTGAACGCGACGGGCCTGCCCGACCCGGCCCACAAGTCGTCCGCACGCGACCTCGCCATCCTTGCGCGCGCGATC
>JAQGNA010000354.1 GCA_028292075.1 Rhodoferax sp.
AATGCATGCGGGGCAGCCATTGCGGCGCCCCGCTCGCCCTCTTTTGTCCAGGAGAATTGGCCGCTCCTCTGGGCAATTGCCAAGGTTTGCATCAGCTTTACCCGCGTTGCCATTCGAAAATCACGGAAAGCGGGTAGATTTCAGAGCGGTTTTAAGTAAACTGGCGCGCCGCTTGCTTGTGCAACAGATTGTTAATTGATGGAGGATCGGTTTCTGCCGGCTGTGGTGGCATTTACGCCGCGCCCTGGAACTCGCCACGCTTCGTTCAATCAACCGTTAGGCCCGCGCCTGCCAGCACCGCCGGATTGCCCTTTCGCCCATCTTGATGACCACGACGCCATGCCCGATCTCGCACGCTCCTCTTCTTCGTCCGCCGGCATGCTGCTGGGCCTTGTTCTGGCCGGCACCTTGGCCGTGACGGGCTGCTCCAAATCGGACAAGGCCGACGCCAAGCCGGCCGCGCCGGCCACCAAGGAAATCGGGGTGGTCACTCTCAAGGCCGAGCGGCTGACCTTCAACACCGAGCTCTCGGGCCGCACGGTGGCCCCGGTGGTGGCCCAGATCCGGCCGCAGGTGGGCGGCATTCTGCAGAAGCGGCTCTTCACCGAAGGTGCGCTCGTCAAGGCCGGCCAGGTGCTGTACCAGCTTGACCCGGCCAGCTTCCAGGCGACGTATGCCAGCGCCCAGGCCGGGGTGCGCAAGGCCGAGTCCACCCTGGCAACCGCCCGCACGGTGGCCAAACGCAATGCCGAACTCGTCAAGATCGACGCCATCAGCCAGCAGGTGAACGACCAGACCCAGGCCGCTGCGCAACAGGCCGAGGCCGATGTGGCCGTGGCCCGCGCCGCCGAAAAGACCGCCCGCATCGGGCTCGACCGCACCCGCATCCTGGCGCCGATCTCGGGCTGGGCCGAACTCTCGAGCGTGACCGAAGGGGCACTGGTCACGGCCGACCAGGCCACGCCGCTCACCACCGTGCAGCAGCTCGACCCGGTCTACGTGCATGTGACGCAGTCGAGCAGCGAACTGCTGCGCCTGAAGCGCGACCTCGCCAGTGGCCGGTTGCAGCGCGGAAATGCCAACGAGGCGCCGATCAAGCTGCTGCTGGAAGACGGCAGCACGTACCCGCATCCGGGCAAGCTCACCTTCAGCGGCGTCACCGTCGACGCCGGCACCGGCACCGTCACGCTGCGGGCGGTGGTGCCCAACCCTGACCGCATGCTGATGCCCGGCATGTACGTGCGCGCCGTGCTGCAGGAAGGCGTGGTCGAAGACGCGCTGCTGGTGCCTCAACAGGCGGTGACACGCACACCGGACGGCACTGCCTCCACCGTGGTGCTGGGCCAGGACAACAAACTGGCCAAGCGGCCCATCGTGGTCGGCCGGGCGGTGGGCAACCGCTGGCAGGTGCTCAGCGGTCTGGCTGCGGGCGACCGCGTCATGGTCGAAGGCTCGCAGCGGGCGCGGCCGGGTGACACGGTGAAGGCCACGGAAGTCGTGCTGCCAGTGCCGGGCGGCAAGGGCGGCGGGAACGGTAGCGGTAGCGGTACAAGCAACGGCAACGGCAATGGCAATGGCAACGGCAACGGCAACGGCAACTGCAACGGCAACGGCAACGGCAACGGCAACGGCAACAAGGCCGCGCCGGCCGGCTCACCTGGGCCGGTGGCCAGTGCGGCGCCGGTCGATCAGCCCGAGCCGGCCAAGGCCGTGCGCTAAGGAGTTTCGTCATGGCGCAGTTCTTCATCAACCGCCCCATCTTCGCGTGGGTGCTGTCCATCATCGTGATGCTGGCCGGGCTGGCATCGATCCGCACGCTGCCGCTGGAGCAATACCCCAACATCGCACCGCCGCGCGTCTCGATCAACGCCACCTACACCGGCGCCTCGGCGCAGACGGTGGAAGACTCGGTCACGCAGGTGATCGAGCAGCAGCTGAAGGGCCTGGACAACCTGCTCTACATGCAGGGCACCAGCAACTCATCGGGCATCTCGCGCATCTCGATCACCTTCAACGCCGGCACCAACATCGACGTGGCGCAGATGCAGGTGCAGAACAAGCTGCAGCAGGCCATGTCGCGTCTGCCGCAGGCGGTGCAAAGCCGCGGTGTCACGGTGACCAAGGGCGGCAACGACTTCCTCATGGTCGTGTCCATGTACTCGGGCGACGGCACGGCCAACGCCGTGGACGTTGGCGACTACATCACCAGCAACCTGGTCGATGTCATCAGCCGTATCGACGGCGTGGGCGAGGTGCAGACGCTCGGCACCGGCTATGCCATGCGCATCTGGCTCGACCCCGACAAACTGCGCAAGTACGCGCTCATTCCCAATGACGTCAACACGGCCCTCACGGCGCAGAACGCCCAGGTGTCGGCCGGCCAGCTGGGCGCACTGCCCGCCACCTCGCAGCAGCAGCTGAACGCCACCATCACCGCGCGCAGCAAGCTGCAGACGGTGGAGCAGTTCGAAGCGATCGTGCTGAAGGCCACGCCCGACGGCGCCATCGTGCGGCTGCGCGACGTGGCGCGCGTCGAGCTCGGTGCCGAGAACCTGACGGTGCGCTCCATCCTGAGCGGCCGTCCTGGCGCCGGCATGGGCATCATCCCAGCCGACGGCGCCAACGCGGTAGCGGTGGCCGCGGCGGTGAATGCCAAGCTCGACGAGCTGCGGCCGTTCTTCCCGAACCAGCTGCAGACCTTCGTCAGCTACGACACCACGCCCTTCGTCAGTGCCTCCATCGAGGAAGTGGTCAAGGCCCTGGTCGAGGCCATGCTGCTGGTGGTGCTGGTGATGTACATCTTCCTGCAGAACCTGCGCGCCACGCTGATCCCGGCCATTGCGGTACCAGTGGTGCTGCTGGGCACCTTCGGCGTGCTGTCGCTGGCGGGCTATTCGATCAACACGCTGACCATGTTCGGCATGGTGCTGGCCATCGGCCTGCTGGTGGACGATGCCATCGTGGTGGTCGAGAACGTCGAACGCGTGATGAGCGAGGAGGGCCTGTCGCCCAAGGAGGCCACGCAGAAGTCGATGGCCGAGATCACGCCGGCGCTGGTGGGCATCGCGCTGGTGCTGTCGGCGGTGTTCATCCCCATGGCGTTCTTCGGCGGCTCCACCGGTGTGATCTACCGGCAGTTCTCCATCACCATCGTCTCGGCCATGGTGCTGTCGGTGTTCGTGGCGCTCACCCTCACGCCGGCGCTCTGCGCCACGCTGCTCAAGCCCGTGGCCAAGGGCGACCACTCTCCGCACCACACGCCGCGCAAGGGGTTCTTCGGTTATGTGGACCGCTTCTTCGCCGGCTTCAACCGCCGCTTCGACCGCAGCGCCGACCGCTACCAAGATGCGGTGGGCGGCCTCATCAAGCGCGGCAAGCGAAGCCTGGTGGTGTATGCGCTGATCTGCGTGGGCATGGCGGTCATGTTCATGCGCCTGCCGACCTCGTTCCTGCCCGATGAGGACCAGGGCTTCGTCTCTGTGCAGATCACGCTGCCGCCGGGTTCGTCGAACGCGCGGCTGCAGCCGGTGGTGAGCCAGGTGCAGGAGTACTTCGGCAAGCAGTCCGAGGTGACGGCCATCAACGTGCTCACCGGCCAGAACGGCGACCAGAGCTCGGCCCGCGCCTTCGTCAAGCTGAAGGACTGGGCCGAGCGGCCCGGCAAGGAGCAAACCGCCGCGGCCATCGCCCGCCGCGCCAGCAAGGACCTCGCCTCCATCCGCGATGCGCGGGTGTTCGTGCAGCTTCCGCCTGCGGTGCGCGGCCTCGGCGCGAACGCCGGCTTCAACTTCTTCCTGAAGGACATCAACGGCCTGGGCCACCAGGCGCTGGTGCAGGCGCGCGACCAGGCCATCAAGCTGCTCGGCGAACGCAAGGAAGTGACCGGCGTGCGCAGCAACAACCTCGAGGACACGCCCGAGTTCGCGGTCAACATCGACGACGCCCGCGCCGGCGCCCTGAGCCTCACCACCAACGCCATCGACACCACGCTGTCGACCGCAATGGGCGGCACCTATGTGAACGACTTCTTGAACCAGGGCCGCGTCAAGCGCGTGTACATGCAGGGCGACACCGAGTTCCGCATGCTGCCGTCGGACATCGACCGCTGGAGCGTGCGCAACACGCTGGGCCAGATGGTGCCGTTCTCGGCCTTCTCCAGCAGCCGCTGGAGCTACGGGTCGCCGCAGCTGCAGCGCTACAACGGCAGCCCGGCCTATGAGTTCGTCGGCGACGCCGCCCCTGGCGTGAGCTCGGGTGTAGCCATGTCGGCTGTTGAAGACGTCATGAAACAGATGCCCGCAGGCATTGGTTATGAATGGACCGGCGCCTCTTACCAGGAGCGACTGTCAGGTGCGCAGGCACCCATGCTTTACGCCATCTCGATCCTGTTC
>JAQGNA010000358.1 GCA_028292075.1 Rhodoferax sp.
CCAGCTCGAAGGTGCGCTTGCGCTCCGCCACCGACATCGAGAAGAACTCGCCTTGCTTGCCGCTGACGAACAGGCCGCCGAGCTTCAGCGTCTGTGCCCAGTGCTTCAGGTTCTGCCGGAAGCCCGCTTCGTTGAGCGACATGTCCTCGTTGAACGGCGTGGCGGTGGCAGCCCAGACGCCACGGAAGTGTTCGCGGGCGTAGTCCTTGGCTTCTGCCTTGGGGTATTTCATAGTCATGGGTACTCGGAGGTGGTGGTCATGGCACGCCACAGCCGTTCGGCCGTCAGCGGAAATTCGAGCTCGGGTTCACCGAGTGGTGACAAGGCGTCGGCCGCGGCGTTGAGCAATGCGGCCGGCACGCCGATGCAACCCGCCTCGCCCACGCCCTTGGCGCCGAGCAGGTTCGCTTGGGAGCGCGGCGCAACGCCTTCCAGGCTTTCGAGCTCGACCGGCGGCATGTCGCTGGCCCGGGGCACGGCATAGTCCATCAGGGAGCCGGTCAGCAACTGGCCCTCTTCGTCGTAGACGATGCGCTCCATCATCGCCTGGCCGAGCCCCTGCGCCAAGCCGCCGATCAGCTGGCCCTCGGCCAATTGCGGTGAGACGATGCGCCCGGCGTCGTCGGCCCAGACCATGCGCTCGATGGTGGGTTGGCCGGTGTCGACGTCGATTGCCATGCGGGCGATCACGCAGCCGTAGCTCCAGGCCTCGCCAGGCGCGGTGTAGACCGTGTCGGCCACGATCGGCAGCGCCTCGCCCGCTGCACGCCGCTCCAGCGCCATGCGGGCCGCCTGTGCCACGGCGCTGCCGCCGATGGCGATGCTGCGGCTGGCCAGCGCGCCGATGCCGTCGGGGCAGGCCGCCGTGTCGCCATGCACGACGGACACCAGTGCCGAGTCCAGCCCGAGCACTTCGGCGGCGATGGCGGCGTAACTGGTTTCGTGGCCCTGGCCCTGCGCCGCCGAGCCACTGGCCACGAGCACCCGGCCGTCGGCCCGCAGCGTCACGCGGGCGCTTTCCCAGCCCTGGCCGCAGGGTTCCACGTACAGCGCGATGCCGATGCCCACGACCTCGCCCGCGGCCCGGCGGCTGGCCTGCGCCCGGCGTTCGGCCTGGTAGCCGAAGCGCTCGCAGGCCCGCATCAGCGCTGCACGGTAGTCGCCGGCATCGTAGGTTTCGCCGGTGGCGGTGGCATGCGGCATGGCGTCGGCGGCAATCAGGTTGCGGAGCCGCAGCTCGACCGGATCGATGCCCATCTGCCGTGCGGCCTTGTCCACCAGCCGTTCCATCAGCAGCGCCGCCTCGGGACGCCCCGCGCCCCGGTAGATGTTGACCGCCGCCGCGTTCGACATGGCGGCCGTGGCGTCGATGGCGAGGCTGTCCACGCGGTACGGACCGGGCAGGATGCGCGCCGCGTTGCGCACCGGCGCCAAGGCGCTGAACGGCAGCCAGGCGCCGAGCGGAAAGCGCAGCTGCGCGGCAAGGTGCAGGAAGCGTCCCTGCGCGTCGAGCCACAGGGCGCCCTGCAGGTGCGCACCACGGCCGTGCGGGGCGGAAGTGAATTCATCGGAGCGCGACGACACCCATTTCACCGAAGTCTTCAGGTGGTGAGCGGCGAATGCGATCAGCAGGTCTTCGGGGCACACCGAGGCCTTGGCGCCGAACGCACCACCCACGTCGGGCGCGATGACGCGCACCTGTTGCCTGGTCAGGCCCAGCAGCCGCGCCACGTCGCCACGCGCCCGTGCCGGAGACTGCGTCGGCAGCCAGAGCGTCAGCGCACTCGCCACGTCGTCCCACGCCGCCACGGCCGCACGCGGTTCGAGCGACATCGAGATGACACGGGGCTGTTGGTGCTGCACGGCGACACGGTGCACGGCATTGATATCGGCTGTGGCACGGTCGCCGGCATGGTGGTGCACGGTGGCGACCGTCGCGCCGCCTTCGCCGAAATCGGCTTGTGCCGCGATCGAGCCGTACTCGACGAAGACCAGCTCGGCCGCATGCACCGCCACCGCGAGGCTCGTCGCCAGCACGAGCACGATGGGCTGTCCGACGCTGGTGACCAGATTGGTCGGCAGCAAGCTCGAATCCGGCGCGTTCATGCCCTTCAGCAGTGGGTTGGGAAGAGGCATTGCCAGTCCCTCGACTTGCGCGGCGCCGATGACCGCGACCACCCCGTCGGCGGCCTCTGCGGCGGCGGTGTCGATGGCGATCAGACGGGCCTGGGCGTGGGTGCTGCGGACGAAGACGGCATGGCACATGCCGGGGGACCGCACGTCGTGCACGTACTGGCCCTGGCCGGTGAGCAGGCGATGGTCCTCTACGCGGGACAGGCCGTTTGGGAGGGCGCGGGCGCTCGCGGGGCTTTGGGGCATGGCTGGTGTGAGGTCCGGGGGTGGAACGGATTACACCGGGGTGGGGGGTCGGTTACAAGCAGTATTTGTTGAACGATTGTTCAGGGGAATTGAGGGGGGGTGGGTTTTGGTGGCGCTGCTGGCCGGGAGTCGCCCGGCGGCGAGTCACTTTCTCTTGCTTCGCCAAGAGAACGTAACCAAAGAGAAGGCGACCCCGGTGTGTGCGTCCCTTCGCTGCGCTGCGGGCAACCTGCGGTGCTCGGGTTCGGCGGGGCACCCCGCCGGCGCCGCACAGCGCAGGTCCGCCCGCAGCGCAGCGAAGG
>JAQGNA010000364.1 GCA_028292075.1 Rhodoferax sp.
TCACCGTGAAGACCCTCGCCAACACGATGCGCGGCCAGTTCAAGCGCATCCAGTTCACGCCCGACCTGGTGCCCTCGGACCTGGTCGGCACGCGCATCTACAACCAGAAGACGGGGGACTTCTCCACCGCACTCGGGCCCGTGTTCACCAACCTGCTGCTGGCCGACGAAATCAACCGCGCTCCGGCCAAGGTGCAGAGCGCCCTGCTCGAGGTCATGCAGGAACGCCAGGTGACCATTGCCGGCGAAACCCATAAGGTGCCGAATCCGTTCCTGGTGATGGCCACGCAAAACCCGATTGAAACCGAAGGGACCTACCCCCTGCCCGAGGCCCAGGTCGACCGCTTCATGATGAAGGTGCTGGTCGACTACCCCACCGAAGAGGAAGAGTTCGTGATCGTGCAGCGCGTCACCGGGCCGGCCGTGCAGGTGTCGGCCGTGGCCACCACCGAACAGCTCGCCGCGCTGCAGGCCGAATGCCGGCGCATCTATGTCGACCCTTCGCTGATGCAGTACGCCGTCCGCCTGGTCTCGGCCAGCCGCAAGCCCGAAGCGCACGGCCTGAAGGACATCGCCCGCTACATCACCTTCGGTGCCAGCCCGCGCGCCACCATCAACCTGGTCGAAGGCGCCCGGGCCCTGGCCATGCTGCGGGGCCGTACCTATGCATTGCCGGAAGACATGAGCGACCTGGTGCCCGACGTGCTGCGTCATCGCCTGGTGATGACTTACGACGCCCTTTCGGAAGGCCTGAGTTCGGATGCGTTGATCGCGAAGCTGATGGCCAAGGTGCCGCCTCCCGCAAAGCCGCTCGAACATGAAAAACTCGCAGCCTAGCTTGGCACACCCCCAGGTTGGCTCACTGCGTGTAGCCGCCCACCCTCCGCTTCGACAAGCTCAGGACAGGCTTGCAGGGGGCGACACCTGCGGCCCTGCAAAGCCGGTTCCGCGTTGCCCCTGGAAGGGGGCAAGCGCGCATTCGCGGGTTCGGCCGTCTTGCCCCCTCTCCCGCCCGCGGGAGAGGGTTGGGGTGAGGGCCGCATTGCCGTCAGGACGTCCCATCCATTTGATGAGGTCTTCGGATGCCAAAGCCTGACGCCCCCAAACCCGCCTTCCCCGAGACCGCCGAGCAGGTGCTCCGCCGTCTCGAGTGGACGGTGATCCGCCGGCTCGACGGCCTGCTGCAGGGCGACTACCGCACGCTGCTGCGCGGCACCGGCATGGACCTGGCCGACCTGCGCGAGTACCAGCTGCACGACGATGTGCGCCACATCGACTGGAACGTGACCGCTCGCCAGGGTGTGCCGCATGTGCGCGTGTTCACCGAAGACCGCGAGATGGCCGCCTGGTTTCTGCTCGACCTCAGCCCATCGGTCGACTTCGGTTCCTGCGACAGTGCCAAGCGCCAGGTGTCGGCCGAATTCGTGGCCGTGCTGGCCCGCATGCTCACGCGCCACGGCAACCGCGTGGGCGCCATGCTGTACGGCGCGGGGGTCGACACCGTACTGCCCACGCGCAGCGGCCGCATGCATGTGCTGCAACTGTTGAAGGCCATGCGCCAGCGGCCAGAGGGCGCCTCGACGGGCAAGGTCACTCGCCTGCAAGACCTGCTGCTGTCGGCGGCCAACCTGGTGAAGCGCCGCTCCACCGTGTTCGTGGTGTCCGACTTCATCAGTGAACCGGGTTGGGAAAAGCCGCTGGGCCAGCTGGCGCAGCGCCACGAGGTGGTGGCGGTGCGCCTGCTCGACCCCATGGAGCTCGAGCTGCCCGACCTCGGCCTGATCCCCATCGTGGACGCCGAAACCGGGCAACAGCTGCTGGTCGACACCGCAGACGCCGGCTTCCGCAAGCGCTTCGCCCGCATTGCCGCCCAGCGCGAGGCCGAACTGCGCGACAGCCTGGGCCGCGCCGGCGTCGACACCCTGGAGTTGTCGACCGAAGGCCAGCTCGTCGACACCATCCTCCGGTTCACCGACCTGCGCAAGCGCCGCAGCCGGCTGTCCGCAGGGGCCACCGCCCGCATCCCTTCGCATCTCGCCGGGCATCTCGGCGCTGGCGCCCGGGCTGCCTGAGCCACAAGGAGTCCTCCGATGCCCTCGTCGCAGATTTTCAACCAGTTGCCGGTCAACTTCCTGTGGCCGAGCCTGCTCTGGCTGCTGCTGATCCTGCCGCTGCTGGTCATGCTGTACGCCTGGCTGCTGCGCCGCAAGAAGAAGATGGCGCTGCGCTATGCCAGCCTGTCGATCGTCCGCGAGGCCATGGGGCGCGGCCATGGCTTTCGCCGGCACGTGCCGCCGCTGTTGTTCCTGCTGGCCATTGCCGCAATGCTGATCGCCGCGGCGCGGCCGATGGCGGTGATCGCCCTGCCCTCGTCGCAGGAAACGATCATCCTGGCAATGGACGTTTCGGGCAGCATGCGCGCAACCGACGTCAAGCCCAACCGGCTGGTGGCCGCGCAGGAAGCCGCCAAGGCCTTCATCGCCGAGCTGCCTCGCAATGTGCGGGTCGGCATCGTGGCATTTGCCGGATCGGCCCAGGTGGTGCAGCCTCCCACGCTGAGCCGCGAAGACCTCGTCACCGCCATCGACCGCTTTCAATTGCAGCGGGCCACCGCCATCGGCAGTGCCA
>JAQGNA010000384.1 GCA_028292075.1 Rhodoferax sp.
ACGATGTATGCCCCGCTGTCGCTGCAGATGGGGCCGTCGATGGACATGACCATCTTCGCCATCCACCTGCTGGGCGTCAGCTCGATCATGGGCGCGATCAACATCATCGTGACCATTTTGAACATGCGCGCCCCCGGCATGACGCTGATGAAGATGCCGATGTTCTGCTGGACCTGGCTCATCACCGCCTACCTGCTGATCGCCGTGATGCCGGTGCTGGCCGGCGCCATCACCATGACGCTGACCGACCGCCACTTCGGCACCAGCTTCTTCAACCCCGCTGGCGGCGGCGACCCGGTGATGTACCAGCACATCTTCTGGTTCTTCGGCCACCCCGAGGTGTACATCATGATCTTGCCGGCCTTCGGCATCATCAGCCAGATCGTGCCGGCCTTCGCCCGCAAGAAGCTGTTCGGCTATGCCTCCATGGTGTATGCCACCTCGTCGATCGCGATCCTGTCGTTCATCGTCTGGGCGCACCACATGTTCACCACCGGCATGCCGGTGACGGGCCAGCTGTTCTTCATGTACGCCACGATGCTGATCGCCGTGCCCACCGCCGTAAAGATCTTCAACTGGATCGCCACCATGTGGCAGGGATCCATGACCTTCGAGACGCCGATGCTGTTCGCCGTCGGCTTCATCTTCGTGTTCACCATGGGCGGCTTCACCGGCCTGATCCTGGCCGTGGCCCCGATCGACATTCAGCTGCAGGACACCTATTACGTCGTGGCCCACTTCCACTACGTGCTGGTGGCCGGCTCGCTGTACGCCATGTTCGCCGGTTTCTACTACTGGAGCCCGAAGTGGACCGGTGTCATGTACAACGAAGCCCGCGGCAAGATCCACTTCTGGTGGTCGCTGATCGCGTTCAACGTGACCTTCTTCCCGATGCACTTCCTGGGCCTGGCCGGCATGCCACGCCGCTATGCTGACTACCCGATGCAGTTCGCCGACTTCAACGCCATCGCCTCGGTGGGTGCGTTCGCCTTCGGTCTGGCGCAGGTTTACTTCTTCTTCTTCGTCGTGCTGCCGTGCATGATGGGCAAGGGCGAGAAAGCGCCGCAGAAGCCATGGGAAGCCGCTGAAGGCCTGGAGTGGGAGGTACCGTCGCCCGCACCTTTCCATACCTTCGAGAATCCACCAAAGCTCGACGCCACGGCCACCCGCGTGATCGGCTGAAGGTTCCCTCCATGACGCCCGAACAGAAAAAGCACAACCGCCGCACCGGCCTGATCCTGGCGTCGGTGGCGTTGGCTTTCTTCGTCGGCTTCATGGTCAAGATGATTCTGCTGAGCAGCCACTAGGCGTTCGCATGAGCATTCGCAGCGCAAACATGAAGATGGTCGGCAAGCTCGCCGTGGTGGCGGCTGGCATGTTCGCGTTCGGCTATGCGCTGGTGCCCATCTACAACGCGATCTGCGAAATGACCGGCATCAACATTCTGGCGCTTGCCGAACGTGAAGTGCCGGGTGTTGGGAGCGCGGGCAAGAACGCCAGGCTTCCCGCCAATACGCAGGTGGACCTGAGCCGCACGATCACCGTGGAATTCGACGCCAATGCGCGCGGGCCGTGGGAATTCAAGCCGGAGAAAAGTTCGGTGCAGGTGCATCCGGGTGAGCTGACCACCGTGATGTACGAGTTCCAGAACACGCAAAACCGGCGCATGGCCGCACAGGCCATTCCGAGCTATGCCCCGCGCCAGGCGCAGGCGCATTTCAACAAGCTCGAATGCTTTTGCTTCAACCAGTACACGCTGGATCCGGGCGAAAAGAAACAGTGGCCGGTGGCCTTCGTAATCGACCCCAAACTGTCGAAGGACGTCACCACCATCACGCTGTCGTACACGTTTTTCGAAGTGGGTGGCAAGACGCCGCCGGCGCCTGGTTCCTCGGCTGACGTGGCCCGGGTCGCCACGCCGGGGCAGGGCTCTTGAATGGCGGGGCCAGCGGAAGACAAGGGCTCGCTTTGGCTCACGGTCAAGGCGGTCGCCTGGGCTTTTCTGGGAATTCGCAAGCGCAGCGGTTACGAGAACGATCTGGTCAAGATCAGCCCGCTGCACCTGATCGCAGTGGGCCTGGTGGCCGTGCTGCTGATCGTGGTGGGTTTGATTGCGCTGGTCAATTGGGTGGTGGCCGTCTAGCAGGTGCAGGGGCACGCGGTCATGGAGTCGACAACAGGTTTCACGAGAAGATGAGAAGGGCTAGGAGCTGGAAATGAGTTCAACTGCACACGGCACAACACCGTACTATTTCGTACCCGGTCCGTCGCGCCATCCGGCGATGGCGGCGCTGGGCCTGTTCTTCGTGATACTTGGCGCGGCCCAGTGGATCAATGGCGCCGACTGGGGCAAGTATTCGCTGGCGTTCGGCATGCTGTTCTGGTGGGGCGTGCTGTTCCAGTGGTTCCGCGACGCCATCAACGAAAGCCAGGGTGGCCTCTACAGCCACAAGATCGACCTCTCGTACCGCTGGAGCATGAGCTGGTTCATCTTCTCCGAGGTGATGTTCTTCGGTGCCTTCTTCACCGCCTTGTGGTGGGCCCGCTCGCATTCGGTGCCGGCGCTGGGCAGTCTCGACAACGCGCTGCTGTGGCCCGATTTCAAGGCCGTCTGGCCAAGCGTGGCGGCCGGTGTGACGGCTTCGCCTGCCGGCACCATCGAGCCCTTCGCCACGATGACGCCGTTCTGGTTGCCCACGATCAACACGGCATTGCTGTTGACCTCGGGTGTGACGCTGACCATCGCCCACCACGCGCTGATCGCCGGCAACCGCGGCAAGACGATCATGTTCATGTGGGCCACGGTCATCCTGGGCACCGTCTTCCTGTTCGTGCAGGGCTATGAATACGCCCATGCCTATTCGGAGCTCAACCTCAAACTGAGTTCCGGCGTCTACGGCTCCACCTTCTTTCTGCTGACCGGCTTTCACGGCTTCCATGTCTTCGTGGGCATGCTGATGCTGCTGTTCATCACGCTGCGGCTGATGAAGGGCCACTTCACCGCCGACAAGCACTTCGGCTTCGAGGGTGCGGCCTGGTACTGGCACTTCGTGGACGTGGTGTGGCTCGGTCTTTACGTGGTGGTTTACTGGATGTGAGCGCCGCTGTGCGCTTGCCGGTGCGCTGGTGATGGCGCGCCTTTGCATCCACGCCAACAAAAAAGCGCCCTCTGGCGCTTTTTTGTTGGGTCCGTCATTTGCCGGCCGGTATGCCGGTGGGATGCAGATAACCGAGTTTCCAACCCACGAGGATGCAGATGAACAGCAGCACCGAAAATCCGATGCGAAACGCCAGGGCCCGCGCCATGCGGCCGGCCTTGGGCTTTTCGGGCGGGCCGGCTTCGTTCTTGCCGCCCTTGAGCATGAAGAACAGGGCCGCGGCCAGGCTGAGCAAGATGGCGGCGAACGCGCCGGAGGCGAGGTACAACATGCGGCCATTATCCAGTGACTGAGCGGATTCGTTTCTGGGTGATCACGCTGGCGGCCGTGCTGGGCCTGGCCGCCACGGTGTCCCTCGGCCGCTGGCAGCTCTCTCGGGCTGCGCAGAAAGAGGCGCTGCAGGCGGACATCGACACGCAAAATCGCCGACCAGCCATCGACCTCACCGCGGTGTCACGCCCCGCCGAGCTGCCGGGCCTGGTGCACCGGCAGGCGGTGGTGCGAGGCCGCTGGCTGGCCGACCGCACGGTGTTTCTCGACAACCGGCAAATGCACGGCCAGCAGGGTTTCTACGTGGTCACGCCGCTGCAACTGCCCGGTCGGGCCGATGTCCTGCTGGTACAGCGCGGCTGGGTGCCGCGCAATTTCGTGGACCGCACCGCCTTGCCGGTGGTCGTCAGCCCCCCAGGCGAAGTGGAGGTGCGCGGCCGAATCGCCCCGCCGCCGGGCAAGCTATACGAGTTCAAGGGCGGGCAGGGCGGCGCGATCCGGCAAAATCTCGACCTGGCGGCGTTTGCTGCCGAAACGGGGTTGCCGCTATGGCCCGTGTCGCTGTTGCAAACCGGCAAGGACGCGCAGCAGGAAGGCGGTCTGCTGCGCGACTGGCCGGCGGCCGACACCGGTGTCGAAAAGCACTACGGCTACGCCTTCCAGTGGTTTGGATTGGCCGCACTCATCGCAACTCTTTATGTCTGGTTCCAAATTGTCCGACGCTACCTTGTCCCGCGCAGGCGTTCATGATCCCCTGGCGGGGGACCAGCCTCTGGGCCTGACCGTCCATACCATGCCCACGCCGCAGGATGCCCTGCTGAGCGAGCCGCGCAAGCGCATGTCCGGGCGCTGGAAAATGCTTGCGGTGATGCTGGTCTGTGCCGCGCCGGTGATCGCCTCGTACCTGACCTATTACGTGATCCGGCCCGAGGGGCGGAGCGTCTTCGGCGAACTGATTCAGCCGGCGCGCCCGGTGCCCGATCAGGTGGTGATGGGCATGGACGGAAAGCCGCTCAATCTGCAGTCGCTCAAGGGCCAGTGGCTGTTGATCAGTACGGCTGGGGGCGCGTGCGATGCCGCCTGCGAAAAGCACCTCTATCTGCAACGTCAGCTACGTG
>JAQGNA010000392.1 GCA_028292075.1 Rhodoferax sp.
GCGGCGGCGCGTCTTCGACCACCTGGCCACGCTCCATGACCACCACCCGGCTGCAATACCGGGCGGCCAGGCCGAGGTCGTGGGTGATGAGGATGGTGGCCATGCCGCGCCGGGCGGTGATGTGGGCCAGCAGGTCCATCACCGTCTTCTGGGTGGTGACGTCGAGGCCGGTGGTGGGCTCGTCGGCGATCAGCAGCGCCGGCTCGCTGGCCACGGCCATGGCGATCATGATGCGCTGGCACATGCCGCCCGAAAGCTCGTGCGGATAGGCGTCCAGCCGCTTCTCGGGCTCGCGAATGAGCACGTCCTGCAGCAGGCCGAGCGCACGGGCGCGGGCCTCGGCGGGCGTGAGCCGGCTGTGCACACCCAGCGCATCGGCGATCTGCAGGCCCACCGTGCGGATCGGGTTGAGCGCGGCGCGCGGGTTCTGGAAGATCATGGAAATCGCCGCGCCATGCACCGAGCGCAGCGTCTTCCAGTTGGCCTGGGTGATGTCCTGCCCGCGGTAGCGGATCTTGCCGCCGACAATGCGGCCCGCCGCCTCGAGCAGGTGCGTCACGGCGAAGGCGGTGACCGACTTGCCGGAGCCGCTTTCCCCCACGATGCCGAGCGTCTGGCCCACGTCGAGCGTCAGGCTCACGCCCCGCACCGCCTGGACCAGACCCTTGCGGGTGCTGAAGCTCACATGCAGGTCTCCGATGTCGAGCAGGCGCTCGGCCGGCATCGGCGTGGCGTGGATCCGGGCGGCCGTGTCGGCGCTCATGTCGGCGATGATGTCGAGGCTGGTGCCGGCGCTCATGTCCGCATCCTCGGGTCGAGGATGTCGCGCAGGCCGTCCCCCAGCAGGTTGAAGAACAGCACGGCAACCATCAGCGCGAAACCGGGGCAGGCCACCAGCCACCAGTTGCCGGTGGAGATGAAGCGCGCGCCCTCTGCCACCATGATGCCCCACTCGGGCGTGGGCTGCTGCACCCCCAGGCCGATGAACGACAGGCCGGCCGCGTTGAGCACGGCCCAGCCGAGGTTGAGCGAGATCTGCACCGCCATTGCCGGCAGGATGTTGGGCAGCAGAAAGCGCAGGATCACCGACAGGTGTGAATCGCCGCAGGCCCGGGCCGACTCCACCCAGCCCGCGTTCCGCCGCACGTTCACCTCGGCACGGGCGAAGCGGATGTAGAACGGCAGGTTGATGAAGGCCGTGGCGATGACGATGTTCTCCACCCGGTTGCCCAGCGCGGCCACCATGGCCATGGCCAGCACGAACAACGGAAAGGCCATGAGCACGTCGACGAAGCGGCCCACCGCGCGGTCGAGCCGGCCGCCCACGTAGCCGCAGATGCTGCCGACCACCGCACCCACGGCGAAGGAAAGACTCACCGCCGACGCGGCGATCATCAGGTCGAGCCGCGCGGCCACGATGGTGCGGCTGAGCACGTCGCGGCCGAGCTGGTCGGTGCCGGCCCAGTGCGCCGCGCCGGGCGCCTGCAGCGCGTTGGCCACGTCCGACGCAATGGGGTCGTAGGGCACGATCCACGGCCCGATGGCCGCCAGCACGCAAAGCACGCCGACGCCACCGGCCGCCACCGCGGTGAGCGGATTGCCGCGCAGCACCCAGCCGACATGGTTGAGGGTGGCCGAACTCATGGCGAGGGCGTCCGGCGCACGTGGCGCGGATTCATGTCTGCGGTCGATGACCTGGCCAGGCGGTTGAACGGTGTATGGAGCATGCTATTCGATGGAGATGCGGGGGTCCGAGACGGCATAGAGGATGTCGACCGTGAGGTTGACCATCACGAAGATCGAGGCCATGAGCAGGACGAAGCCCTGCACCGGCGCATAGTCGGAGGCCAGCAGCGCGTCGAGCGCATACGAGGCGACGCCCGGCCAGGAGAACACCTTCTCCACCAGCACGTTGGCCCCCAGCATGGTGGAAAAAACGATGCCCAGGATGGTGAGCACCGGCAGCACCGCGTTGCGCAGCGCATAGGTGACGACGATGCGCCAGGCGGGCAGGCCGATGGAACGGGCGGTGCGCACGAAGTCGCTGCCAAGGGCCGCCAGCATGGAAGCGCGCGTGATGCGGGCGATGGGCGCCAGCACGAACAGCGCCATGGTCAGCGCCGGCAGCATCAGCTGGCGTGCCGCGGCCCACCAGCCGGCAAAGTCGCCGGCCAGGGCAAAGTCGATCAGAAGGAAGCCGGTGACGCGCGGCGCAGGGCTGGTGAACACGTCGCGCCGGCCGGTTGCGTCGGGCGCGATGCCGAACATGTAATAGAACACGTAGACCAGCAGCAGCCCCGACACGAAGGTGGGCACGCACACCCCCACGACACAGAACATGCGCACCGCATGGTCGACGAAGGAACCCTGCCGCAGCGCCGCCAGAATGCCCAGCGGCACCGCCGTGACCAGCGCGATCGCCAGTGCGACGAAGGTCAGCTCGAGCGAGGCCGGCAACCGCTGCCGGATGTCCGCCACCACCGGCTGCCCCGTGGTGAGCGAGCGCCCCAGCTTGCCCGAACCCACATCCTTCAGGTAGAGAAACAGCTGCTCGGGCACCGGCTTGTCCAGCCCCATCTGCTTGCGCACCATTTCGATCTCTTCCTTCCCCGAATTCGCACCCGAAGCAAAGAACACCGCCGGATCCCCCGGCAGCACGCGCATCAACAAAAACGTAAAGACAAGCACCCCGAACAACGCCGGCAGTGATGAAACGAAGCGCCGGCCCGTGCGGCGCAGCGTGGTGACGAAGAGGCTCATGAAGTGTGCGATCCAGCGATCTCGAAAGATGGGCGACGTGTCATTCGAATGCAATTCCTGTACAAGCCCCGGGCAACCATCACCGCAGTCAGCAGCCGATGACCCTTTCCAGAACAACCGCGGAACGGGCTCCGCCCGGCCGCAGGTTGTGCCCCCTGCAAGGGGGTGGGCGCGACACGCAGTGCGCAACCTGGGGGTGTGCCTACCTCCTGCTCACATCGCGAAAGTCAACCTGCCGATGGAACTGGTACACATAGCCGTCCAGCGTCGGCACCATCACCGCATCCTGGCTGGCCTGCCAGATCGGGATCTGCGCCATCAGGTCGAAGGCCATCGTGTTCAGCTGCCTGGCATAGGTGGTGTACTTGGCCGGGTCGGTCTCGAAGCGGGCCCGCTCGGCGATCTCGGCCAGCTTGGGATCGTTCAGCGAGCTGTAGTTCCAGCGCTGGTTGCCGGTGTAGAAGTTGCGGTAGAAGTAGTCGTTCGACGGCAGCCAGGCGACGATGTTCTCGGTGAAGAACGGCGCCTTTTTCTCGTTGATCAGGGTGGACATCTGTGCGTCGGGCAGCTTTTGAATGTCGACCTTGATGTTGATCTTGGCGAGCGACTCCTTGATCAGCGCGGCCATCGGTTCAGCGATGTTGGCCTGGCCCAGGTTGAAGCTGAAGGTGGTGTCGAAGCCATTCGGAAAGCCGGCCTCGGTCAGCAGCTGCTTCGCCTTGGCGAGGTCGAGCTTCACCGGCTGCGGCACGGGGAATTCCGCGCTCGGCGGGCCGTCCTGCCAGGTGGCATTGAACAGCGGCCGGCCGCGGCCGAACAGCGCCGCCTTGAACATGTCGTCGTAGGGCAGCGCATACGCAATGGCGCGTCGCACGTTGACGTTGTTGAACGGCGCCATCTGCGTGTTGAACGAGATGAAGCTCACCGCGTTGTACTGCGGCGTGGAGATCACCTTGACCTTGCCCTTGCCGGCGAGCGATGCGGCGTCGTTGGCCTGCAGGTCGATGGCCAGGTCCGCATCGCCACGCTCGACCAGGTTGGCGCGCGTGGCCGCCTCGGGAATGGTCTGGGCAATGACGCGCTTGAAGGCCGCGGGCTTGCCGTCCGCACTGCGCGTCCAATCGTCGTTGCGCTTCAAGATCAGCTGTTCGCCCGGCTTGAAGACCTCGACGCTGTAGGCGCCGCTGCCGGCGGTGTGCTCCTTCAGCCAGCCCTGGGCCCAGGGGTCTTCGGGCGTGGCATGCGACTTGGCCACCTTGGCGTTGATGATGATCGGGTAGACGGTCGCGAGGTTCGACAACGCCAGGCGGTCGGGCTTTGGCAGCGTGACTTCAAAGGTGCTGGCATCGATCACCTTGAACTGGTCGGCACTGGTCATGGAGCCGGTGAGCAACTGCGCGGCGGCCAGCGACTTGGCGCTGACGGCGCGGTCGAGCGACCACTTCACGTCGTCGGCGGTGACGGGCGTGCCGTCCTGAAACTTCGCGTCCTTGCGCAGGTAGAAGGTGATCTTCAGGCCGTCGGGGCTGACCACGAATCTCTCGGCCAGTTCTCCGCGGATCTTCTCCAGGTCGAACACCCAGTTGTCGCCCTGCTTCTTCTTGCCGAACGACACCAGCCGGTCATAGGTACTCATGCCGACGGTGAAGGCCTCGCGCGTGGTGCCCAGCATGGTGGGGTCGAGCGTGTTGACGGTGCCACCGGTGACGAAGCGCATGGTTTCGGCGCGGGTCTGGGCCAGGGCAGGCGCCGTGGTCAACGCAAGCGCGAGCGCCAGGGACAGGCTGGGAAGGGCCATCGCGGAGACGGCATGGCGCGGAGGTCGCAGGGTCTTCATGGTGTTCGGTCCCGATCGTTGAAAGGTTGATGAAATGGAGTGATGCGGTGGTCGCCTGTGGCGTGCGGTGGTGGCCTGCGGCCTGCAGGATTTGGCCTGCGGCGGGGCTCAGAATTTCAGGGGCGGCGCGTCGATGGCGAGGCCGACGCGGGCCACCACGCCTTCGAGCTCGCGGGCGGTGACCGGGTCCATGCCCATGCCGGGCGCGCGCACCAGGTCGCAGGCGATGGCGCCACGGCGCATGTAGATGTACTTGCGCAGCGCCAGGCCGACCTTGGGCTGGAACTCGTAGCGGATCAACGGGCAATACTTGTCGAACACCCGGGCCGCGCCGGCCTCGTCGCCCGCGGTGAACAGCGTGTAGATGCGGTGCAGGATTTCGGGATATGCGAAGCCGGTCATGGTGCCCACGGCGCCACGCTGCAGTTCTTCCAGCTGGTACACGCCGCCCAGGCCACCGAAGATCCGCATGGTGTCGCCGGCGAGTTCGCGGATGCGGGTGATCTTCTGGCCCACCGGCGGCTCTTCCATCTTGATCATGCCGACGCCGCCTTCGCGGCCCAGGCGGGCCACCACCTCGGCCTTGATCTCGGTGCCGAACGAATCGGGAAAGTCGTGGATCACGACGGGAATGTCGACCGAGCGCGCCACGGTGCGGTAGTAGTCGAACAGGCCGTTGTCGCTGGCCTTGTCGAGCGGTGCCACGAACACGGCGGCGGCGCCCAGGGCCTGTGCCTCCTGCGCCTGCTCCACCGCGCCGGCGGTGCCCAGTGCCCGCACGCCGACCCACACCGGCAGGCGGCCGGCCGAGGCCTTGACGAAGGTCGACACGGCGGCATGCCGCTCGGGTCCGGAGAGCTTGTGCGCCTCGCCCAGGAAGCCGAGCACGGCCAGGCCGGTGACACCGCCCTCGACCAGGAACTCAACCAGCGTCTCGATGCTCTTCAGGTCGAGTGCGCCGTCCGCGCTGAACGGCGTGGGGCAGATGGTGTAGACGCCGGTGGCATGGGCCAGGCGGTCAGCAACGGAAGAGGAAGCAGAAGCAGAAGAGGAAGAAGCGGCGGTGGCGGCAGTGGTCATGGGCTCGGGCAACTCGGTGGTGGGGACGTTGGTCTGCGCCGATTATTGAAACCACGCCTTTCCCGTGTCGCGTGCTTTTATGGTGGGCACCCATAACACCGTGTTAACCGCCGGCCGCTTTGGCGGGCAGCGCCTGAGCCGCCGGCGGCTGGAAACCCTCGCTCTGCATGAGTTGTCTCAGCACGTTGACAAAGGTGAGCGCGATCTGAGACAGCGGCTCGAAGCGCGAGTGCACCAGGTTGGCATGCAGCCGTGGCGCGTCGCGCAGGGGGCGCGTCACCAGCTGGCTCGCCGGCCAGCTGCGCACCGAGAACTCGTCGACCAGCGCGATGCCGGCACCGGCCTGCACCATGGCGCACGCGTTCTGTGGGGAGCCGACCTCGATGGCGGTGCGGTAGGTTTCGCCGGCGGCCTCGAACAGGCGGCTCACCATCATGCCGAAGGGCGAAGTGCGGTCGTAGGCAATGAGCGGATAGGCAAGCAGGTCGGCCGCGTTCAGCGTGGCGCGGCGCGACAGCGGATGGTTGTAGGGGCAGATGCAGACCAGGCTGCCACTGCCGAGCGGCGTGGTCTCGAGGTTGGGGTGGTCCACCGGCAGGATGGTCACGCCGATGTCCGCCTGGTGGCTGAGCAGCCGCTCCACCAGCGGCGCATAGGCCAGGTACTGGAAGCCAAGCTTGACCTGCGGATGCGTGTGTCTGAAGGCCGCCATGGCCTGCGGAATCACCATCTGGCCGATGCTGGGGCTCGAGACCACATTCAGGATGCCCTCGCGGTGCTCGCCGAGTTCACGCGCCAGCTCGTTCACGCGCTGCACGCCGGCATAGACATGCTCCACTTCACGGAACAGTTTCTTGGCCTCGGGCGTTGCATAGAGCCGGCCCTTGATCCGCTCGAACAGCGCGAAGCCGACCCGCGTCTCGGTGTGAGAGAGCAGCCGGCTCACCGCGGGCTGCGAGACGAACAGCAGCTGCGACGCGCCGCTGATGGAGCCGGTGATCATCACCGCGCGGAACACCTCGATCTGGCGCAGGTTCAGTGACATGAGAAGGCACCTCCAGGGCAAAGCAGGACGACATTGGACAGCATGGCATAACACACGGTTAATGGTGACCGACAAGTTAGCAAGGCCCGTGCCGCACCACGGGAGGGCTGCCCGGCCTAGACTGGAATGGTCAAGGTGGGCGCCGCCGCTACCGGTTGCCGGGGGGCGCGGCCCGCCGTCTTCCTGGCCTGCCAACGGACTTGCCCATGCCCTATCCGATCTACGTCATCAACCCCAACTCCGACAGCGGCGTGACGGCCGGCCTCGATGCCGCCGTCGCACCGCTGCGCCTGGCCGGCGGACCGCCCATCGTATGCGTCACGCTGGCCGATGGCCCGCC
>JAQGNA010000594.1 GCA_028292075.1 Rhodoferax sp.
ACCCCACCCGAAGCCGACGTGCTGTGGGCCAAGCTGCTGGGCAAGCTCGACGCGCGTGGCTACGGCCAGCGCCAACTCATGATCGAGCCGGGCCGTTCGCTGGTGGGCAACGCCGGCGTCTGCCTGACCGAGGTGCTCTACCTCAAGCCGGGCGAACAAAAGAATTTTTGCGTCATCGACGCCGCCATGAACGAATTGCCGCGGCCCGCCATGTACCAGGCCTTTCACCAGATCGCCCCGGTTCTGCCGCGCGAGGGCGGAAGCACCACGGTGTATGACGTGGTCGGCCCGATCTGTGAGAGCGGCGACTGGATCGGCCGCGACCGTGCGCTGTCGGTGCGGCCTGGCGACCTGCTGGCGGTGTTCTCCGCCGGCGCCTATTGCATGAGCATGGCCAGCAACTACAACACGCGCGGGCGGCCGGCCGAACTGCTGGTGGATGGCACGCAAGTCCACGTGATCCGTGAGCGCGAAACGACCGCGGACCAGATTCGCCTGGAAAAACTGATCGGCTGAAACCTGCGGCACTGGCCGCATTGCACCAAGTGCGGCGCACTCACCCGCAGGCCGGTTTCGCCTTATTTCGACGGTTGGGCACTCAACCCAGCCACGCCCGCCATGCGCTTCTTCTTCAGAAACTGCCACACGCGCCAGCCCAGCAGCAGCGCGATGATGGCCGCATAGACCGACACCTCTGCAAAGTTGTTCTTCCCGGCCCGCAGCCAGAAGAAGTGCAGGATGCCGAGCCCGGCGATCAGGTAAACCAGCTTGTGCAACGCCTGCCAGCGCTTTGCGCCCATGGCCTAGATGGCCCGGTTGAACGAGGTTGCCGCCAGCGGCGTCAACAGCACGAAGGCCGAGAAACCCACCAGAATGAACGGTCGCTTGGCGATGTCCTTCGCGATGTCGGGCACGTCGAAACCCATGTCGAACCAGCTGTAGCTCAGCAGGTGCAGAACCACGTAGAAGTAGACGAACAGCCCGAACATGCGGCGGAATCGCGCCAGGGCCGGTGTCTTCGTCAGCACCCGCAATGGCGTGACGGCCAACACGATGCAGATGAACCTCAGCGTCCAGTCGCCGGTGGCGCGGATCAGGAACTCGGCAGGGTTTGCACCAAGCGTATTGGCGTTGCCTTGCTGCGCCTGCCACACGTTCCACGCCAGCCAGGCGAACGGCAAGGCGCACAGCACGAACACCACGGCCTTCGCCGCCGGATGCAGCAGAACTTTGGCAGGCAACAACACGGGCTGCTTCAAAAGTTCTTCTTCAGGTCCATGCCGGCATAGAGCTGGCTCACCTGCGCTTCATAGCCATTGAAGGGCAGCGTCTTGCGCTTCTTGGCGAACAGGCCGTCTTCGCCGATGCGGCGCTCGGTGGCCTGGCTCCAGCGGGGATGGTCCACGTTCGGATTGACGTTGGAATAGAAGCCGTATTCGTTGGCCGCCGCCTTGTTCCATGCCGTGGCCGGTTCCTTGTCGGTGAAGCGGATCTTCACGATGCTCTTGCCGCTCTTGAAGCCGTATTTCCATGGCACCACGATGCGCACCGGCGCGCCGTTCTGATTGGGCAGCACCTCGCCGTACATGCCGAAAGTGAGCAGCGTGAGCGGATGCATAGCCTCGTCCATGCGCAGCCCTTCGACGTACGGCCAGTCGAGCACACGCGAGCCGACGAAGGGCATGGTCTTGGGGTCGGCCAGGGTCACGAACTCGATGAACTTGGCGCCAGGCTGGGGCTCCACCCGCTTGATCAGTTCGGCCAGCGAGTAGCCGACCCACGGAATCACCATGGACCAGCCTTCGACGCAGCGCAGCCGGTAGATGCGTTCTTCCTGGGCGCTCAGCTTGAGCAGGTCTTCGAGCGTGTATTTGCCGGGCTTCTTGACCAGGCCTTCGATCTCGACCGTCCAGGGCGTGGTCTTCAGTGTGTTGGCATTCTTGGCGGGATCCGCCTTGTCGGTGCCGAACTCGTAGTAGTTGTTGTAGGTGCTGGCGTCCTTGTATTCGGTGACCTTCTCCATGGTGACCGCCCCCGCCACCGCCGACTTCGCGCCCTTCAGCGCCGCGAGCTTGCCCGATCCGGCTGGAGTGGATGCCGCCTGCGCAAAGGCTTCGCGGCCGGCCCAGCTCGCCATTGCGGCCCCGGCGGCACCGGTGGCCATCAGCTTCATGATGTCGCGGCGGCCGGTGTAGACCGTCTGCGGCGTGATCTCGCTGGGCACGGGGTGAATGAAGCCATCGTTCCTGGTCTTGATCAGCATGGATTTTCCTGTGTGATGTGGTTCTGGCCATGGGGCCGCCGTGGAACCGGATACGCAGCGCGAGCCCGCTCGGTTTCAGTCAGTTTGCGACCTGAAACCGATAGACCCTCGTTTCGTCACAAAGTGCCGTAACTGTGCAAGCCGCTCAGGAACATGTTCACGCCCAGGAAGGCAAAGCTGGTGACAGCCAGCCCCACCAGCGCCCACCAGGCCGCCACGGTGCCGCGCAGGCCCTTCATCAAGCGCATATGCAGCCATGCGGCGTAATTGAGCCAGACGATCAGCGCCCAGGTTTCCTTCGGGTCCCAGCTCCAGTAGCCGCCCCAGGCTTCGGCGGCCCACAACGCGCCGAGCACGGTGGCGACGGTGAAGAATGCGAAGCCGACGGCAATTGACTTGTACATCACGTCGTCCAACACCTCGAAGCTGGGCAGCCGCGCGGCGATGCGCTGGCGACCGAACACGATGGTCGCGACGATCAACGCCGAAATGCCGAAATACACCGCCCAGTAGCCGCTGCCGGCGTCGCCCACCGTCTTCCGGAAGACCACCGGCTCGAAGCACAGCACGATGCCCAGCAGCCACAGCGGCGCGAGCTTGTACCAGCGGGTCTGGCCGGCCTGCTGCTTGATCAGGTAGGCGAAGGCCACCATGGCCGACAGCGCAAAGGTGCCATAGCCGATGAAATTGGCCGGTACGTGCAGCTTCATCCACCAGCTCTTGAGGGCGGGCACCAGCGGCTGGATTTCGTGCGCCTCGCGCACCACCGTGTACCAAAGCAGAAAGCCCACCGCCGCGCTGACCACCAGCATGACGAAGGCGCCGAGTGCGCGGGTCTTGTACTGAGCTTCGAAGTAGAGGTAGAAGGCGGCGGTGAGCCACGAGAACAGCACGAAAACTTCGTACAAGTTGCTGACCGGGATATGGCCGACGTCGGCGCCGATCAGGTAGCTCTCGTACCAGCGCACCATGGTGCCGATGAGCGCCATGCCGACCGCCACCCAGGCCAGCCGCGAACCGATCAGCTCGAGGCTGTCGCTGTGCTGCCGCGGCGACAGCATGCCGAGCCAGTAGAAGATGGTGCTCATGAAGAAAAGCATGCTCATCCACAGGATGGCCGACTGGCTCGACAAAAAGTACTTCAACCAGAACACGTTTTCCGACCGCGCCAGCTGCGCCTGGCCCTCGGCCCCGCCGCCCTGGTAGGAGGCGATGGCCAGCAGCGAAAAGCCG
Source organism: Rhodoferax sp. (assembly GCA_028292075.1). Next base: position 3,497 of record JAQGNA010000594.1, read on the forward strand.
ATCACCGCCAACGCCAGCCAGCGCAGCGGCCGCCAGAACCAGGCCAGCCAGACCATGGCCGGCACGGCGGCCACCAGAATGCCGCGCTCGTAGACGTCCATGTA
>JAQGNA010000403.1 GCA_028292075.1 Rhodoferax sp.
CTGAAGCTGTACTTCGCGGCGCAGTCTTCGCCGAAGGTGCCCATGGAGCGGCCGGCTTCGTAGGCGTCTTCCAGGCCGTCGAGCATCATGTGGTCGAAGATCTGGCCGTGGCCGATGCGGATGCCGCTGCGGCCCTTGGGCAGCAGGTGCGGCGCGTTGGTCATGCTTTCCATGCCGCCCGCCACCATCACCTCGAAGCTGCCGGCCAGCAACATGTCGTGCGCCAGCATGGCGGCCTTCATGCCCGAGCCGCACATCTTGGACAGCGTGACCGCGCCCGCGCTCTGCGGCAGCCCGCCCTTGAACGCCGCCTGGCGCGCCGGAGCCTGGCCCTGGCCGGCCATCAGGCAATTGCCGAACAGCACCTCGCCCACCAGTTCCGGCGCGACGCCGGACCGCTGCATTGCCGCCTTGATCGCCGCGCCGCCGAGGTCGTGGGCGGCCAGCGTCTGAAAATCACCCTGGAAGCCGCCCATGGGGGTGCGTGCGGCGCCAACGAAAACGACGGGGTCAATTCTTGAATCAGCCATGGCAAAGTCCTTCGTGGTTTGGGCGGCTCAGGTCTGCGGCACGCCTTTGGGGCCGCGCGCGGCAATCACCCCGTCGACCGCGGCGCGGTACAGCGGCTCGATGGAGTCGGTGCTCGACACCGTCATCTTCAGGTCTTGCAGCAGGCCGTCGTGCACGCCGAAGGCCCAGCCGTGCACGCTCACCTGCTGGCCGCGGGCCCAGGCGTCCTGCATCACGGTGCTGACGCAGACGTTCACCACCTGTTCGATGACGTTGAGGTCGCAGAGGGCGTCGGCGCGCTGGCCGTCGTGCATCTGGTCGAGCATTGCGCTGTGGCGCGCCCGCACCGACTGCACATGCAGCAGCCAGTTGTCGGCGATGCCGATGCGCGCGCGCTCCAGCGCCGCCTGCACGCCCGAGCAACCGTAGTGGCCCACCACCATGATGTGCTCCACCTTCAACCGCTCCACGGCGAACTGGATCGCCGAAAGGGCGTTCAGGTCGGAATGCACCACGATGTTGGCGACGTTGCGGTGCACGAACACCTCGCCGGGCTCGAGGCCGGTGATCTGGTTCGCCGGCACGCGGCTGTCGGAGCATCCGATCCACATGTACTTGGGCGTCTGCTGCTTGACCAGGCCGGTAAAGAAGCCGGGGCGCTCGCGCTCCATCTGAGCGGCCCAGTTGCGGTTGTGGGTGAAGAGTTCGTCGATTGGCATGATGGGATGTCTGTGTTGGCGTCGAGCAGGTCTTACATGGTTTCCGCGAAAAGTTCGCGGCCGATGAGCATACGGCGGATTTCGCTGGTGCCGGCACCGATCTCGTAGAGCTTGGCGTCACGCCACAGGCGGCCCAGCGGGTACTCGTTGATGTAGCCGTTGCCGCCGAAAATCTGCACGCCCTCGCCGGCCATCCAGGTGGCTTTTTCGGCGCACCAAAGAATCACCGAAGCGCAGTCCTTGCGGACCTGCCGCACGTGTTCGGCGCCGAGCAGGTCGAGGTTCTTGGCCACGGTGTAGGCGAACGAGCGACCCGCCTGCAGCACGGTGTACATGTCGGCCACCTTGCCCTGGATCAGCTGGAATTCGCCGATGCTCTGGCCGAACTGCCGGCGGTCGTGAATGTACGGAATCACGTTGTCCATCACCGACTGCATGATGCCCAGCGGCCCGCCGGTGAGCACGGCGCGTTCGTAGTCAAGCCCGCTCATGAGCACCTTGGCACCGCCGTTCAGCTGGCCGAGGATGTTGGCCATCGGCACCTCGACGTTGTTGAACACCAGTTCGCCGTTCTGGCTGCCGCGCAAGCCGAGCTTGTCGAGCTTCTGCGCGATGCTGAAGCCAGGCATGTCCTTCTCGATGAGGAAGGCCGTGACGCCACGTGCGCCCAGTTCGGGCTCGCTCTTGGCGTAGACGACGAGCGTGTCGGCGTCCGGTCCGTTGGTGATCCACATCTTGCTGCCGTTCAGCAGGTAGTAGCCGCCCTTGTCCTCGGCCTTGAGCTTCATGCTGAGCACGTCGGAGCCGGCGCCGGGCTCGCTCATGGCCAGCGCGCCCACGTGCTCGCCGCTGATCAGCTTGGGCAGGTACTTCTGGCGCTGGGCGTCGGTGCCGTTGCGCTTGATCTGGTTCACGCACAGGTTGCTGTGCGCGCCATAGCTCAGGCCGACCGATGCCGAGGCACGGCTGATCTCTTCCATCGCCACCATGTGCGCCAGATAGCCCATGTCGGCCCCACCGTACTGTTCGGACACCGTGATGCCGAGCACGCCGAGGTCGCCCATCTTGCGCCAGAGGTCCATGGGAAACTGGTCGCTGCGGTCGATCTCGGCCGCGCGCGGGGCGATCTCGGCCTGGGCAAATTCGCGCACCGCGTCGCGCAGGGCATCGACGTCTTCGCCAAGCTGGAAGTTGAGTCCGGGCAGGTTCATTTTGGTTGTCTCCAGGTGTTGATTCGAATGGACGGTGCGCAGTGCGAGCGGCTTACTCCGTGGGCTGGGCGGGGGCGGCGGCATGGTTGTCCGCGGCCGAAGACTTGTCGGCGTTGTCATGGCCCGCCTTGTCGGCCTTGCCGGCCTTGCGGTCGCTCTTGGCCAGCAGGGCCCGCGCCTCGCGCTCGTGCACCTTGATCTCGTCGAGGTTGGCCATCAGGTCGGTGAGCTGTTCTTCCAGCTGCTTGCGGTGCTCGCCCAGCACGGCGAGGAACTTCTTCAGTTGCGGCCCGGTGTCGCGCGGGCTGTCGTACATGTCGATCACCTCCCGCGCCTCGGTGAGGCTCAGCCCGAGCCGCTTGGCCCGCAGCGTGAGCTTGAGCCGGGCGCGGTCGCGTGCGCTGTAGACCCGGTTGCGCCCACCCGGGCCGGAGCGCTCCGGTTGCAGCAGGCCCATGTCTTCATAGAAGCGCATGGCGCGGGTCGTGAGGTCGAACTCCTTGGCCAGGTCGCCGATGCTGTAGGTCGTGCCCATGCGTGCCCATCCCGTCGAGTTGGTCCAGAAAAAGGGGGTTCAACCGAGGTGACTGCGAGAACTTCTGGGGACTTCTACAATGAAGCGCTCGGTTGACGTTTACGTAAACGTCAATTATGAATCAAAAGAAGCGCTTCATGAACGAACTCGAAAGCCAGTTGCACTACCCGCTTGACGACACCCTGCCGGCGCCTGGTGCCCTGCATGAAGTGGCCGACGGCATTTTCTGGATCCGCATGGCCCTGCCGTTCGCACTCGACCACATCAACCTGTGGCTGCTGCGTGACGAAATGGAAGACCACGACGGCCAGCTCCGCCAGGGCTGGACCATCGTCGACTGCTGCATCGACCACCCCGAGGCGCGGGCCCAGTGGGAAACGCTCTTCAGCCAGCACCTGGGCGGGCTGCCTGTCCTGCGGGTGATCGTGACGCACATGCACCCCGACCACATCGGCCTGGCCCACTGGCTCTGCGAGCGCTGGCAGGCACCGCTGTGGATCAGCGCGACCGACTATTTTGTCGCACGGCTCAACACGCTGGGCACCAGCGGCAATGGCGGCGAACTGGCGGCGCAATTCTT
>JAQGNA010000602.1 GCA_028292075.1 Rhodoferax sp.
GCCATGCGGTTCGGGTCGAACAGCCAGCCCTGGGCAGCGTCGTTGAAGCGCGAGATGCGTGTAAGCGCGGCCTCGACGTCGGCGTTGATGCTGATGCTGCAGCCGCTCAGCATGGAGAGGCCACCCAATGTCAGCGAGCGTTGAAGAAAGGCGCGGCGCGCGGGCTGCGCGACGCGGCGGGCAATCAGCTTCTTCGCCTCGGCGACCGCGGCGTTGCCGTCGATGCCGGTCAGGATGCGGCGTGGCAGGATCTTCATGGGGTCTTCACTTTCTGTGCGGTCAGCATGCTGAGGAGGGAACGTGGCACCAGGGCCACCATCACGAGGTGCACCACCACGAAGCCGACGAGCAGCGCCATGGCCACGAAGTGGATGCGGCGTGCGAACTCGTAGCCGCCGAGCAGTTCGCGCAACATGCCGAACTGCACCGACTTCCAAAGCACCAGGCCGGACAGCACCAGCACCACCGTGTCCAACATCACGAACAGGTAGGCGAGGCGCTGCGCCTGGTTGTAGTGGCGCGGGTCGGCATGCGACAGCCTGCCGCGCAGCGCCGCCATCGCGTCGTGCCAGATGCCGGCCGGCGAGACGGGCAGGAAGCGGGCGAACAGCCGGCCGCTGAACAGGTTGCTGCCCAGGTACACCAGGCCGTTGACCGCCAGCACCCACATCGCCGCGAAGTGCCATTGCAGCGCGCCGCCCAGCCAGCCGCCAAGCGTCAGTTCCTTCGGTATGGTGAAGGGGAAGAAGGGCGCTGCGTTGTAGATGCGCCAGCCGCTGGCCACCAGCACCAGCACCGCCAGCGCGTTGAGCCAGTGGGTCAGGCGCACCCACAGCGGCTGGACCGGGCGGCGGGTGTCGCCGCGGCCGGCGCGCGTGGCGACCGGAGTGGTGGGGGTGGCGGTGTGGTCCATGGAGCGAATTGTTGGTCGCACCCGCTCGCCGTTTCATCACGGAAAGTTCAATAAAACGTGATAACTCGCAGCAGGTGATCGCCGGATAATCCGACCCGATGGACACCCCCAAACGCGTACTCATCGTCGAAGACGATGCCCACATCGCCGAACTGCTGCGGCTGCACCTGCACGACGAAGGCTATGCCGTGGTGCATGCCGCCGACGGCCATGCCGGCGTGCGCGAACTGGAGCGCGGCGCCTGGGACGCGCTGGTGCTCGACCTCATGCTGCCCGGGGTGGACGGCCTGGAGATCTGCCGCCGCGCCCGCGCCATGACGCGCTACACGCCGATCATCATCATCAGCGCGCGTTCGAGCGAGGTGCACCGCATCCTCGGGCTGGAGCTCGGCGCCGACGACTACCTGGCCAAGCCCTTCTCGGTGCTGGAGCTGGTGGCGCGCGTGCGGGCACTGCTGCGCCGCACCGAGGCCATGGCCCGCAACGCGCGCATGGCCTCGGGCCGGCTCGACTTCGGCAAGCTCAGCATCGACCCGCTGCCGCGCGAGGTGCAGATGGACGGCAAGCCGGTGGAGCTCACGCCGCGCGAGTTCGACCTGCTGTACTTCTTCGCCCGCCACCCCGGCCGCGTGTTCTCGCGGCTCGACCTGCTGAACCAGGTTTGGGGCTACCAGCACGATGGCTACGAGCACACGGTCAACACCCACATCAACCGCCTGCGCATGAAGATCGAGGACGACCCGGCGGCGCCGAGCCGCATCCTCACCGTGTGGGGCCGCGGCTACAAGCTGGCCGCGCCGGAGGAGTCGCAGCCATGAGGCGGCTTTCGCTGTCGCAGCGGCTGTCGCTGGTGTTCGCCGTGCTGCTGCTGGCGTGCTGCGCGGCGTCGGCGTGGCTGCAGATGCGTGCCAGCGTACGCCACGAGCCGGAGGTGACGCAGCGGCTGTCGCTCGGCCTGGCCGGGCACATCGCGGGCAGCACGACCCTGATGGCGCGCGGCAGCCTGAACGAGCCCGCGGTGAAGGAGCTGTTCGACAAGCTGATGGCGGTGAACCCGAGCGTCGAGGTCTACCTGCTCGGGCCGGCGGGGCAGATCCGCGCCCAGGCCGCTCCCGAGGGCCATGTGAAGCGCGAGGGCGTCGACCTGGCACCCGTGCGCCGGCTGCTGGCCGGTGCGCCGCTGCCGATTTTGGGCGAGGACCCGCGTGGCGACGGCACGCACAAGGTTTTCAGCGCCGCGCCGATCCTGGAGGACGGCCGCGAGGTCGGCTTCGTCTACGTGGTGTTGTCCGGCGAAGACCGCGAGGCCCTGTCCGCCCGGCTGGCCGGCGACAGCGTGCTGCGCACCACGCTGTGGTCGACGCTGCTGGTGGCACTGCTGGTGCTGCTGGCAGGCCTGGCCGCGTTCCACCTCATCACCCGGCCGCTGCGCGCTCTGACGGCCGCGGTGCAGCGCTTCGAGACCGACGGCGTGGTGGCACTCGACAGCGCCGCGCCGGCCCTGGCCGAGGCCAGCCGTGGCGGCGGCGAGATCGCGATGCTCGCGCAAGCCTTCACCCGCATGACGCAGCGCATCGCCGAGCAGTGGCGCGAGCTCACGGCGCAGGACCAGCAGCGGCGCGAGCTGTTCGCCAACATCTCGCACGACCTGCGCACGCCGCTCACCTCGCTGCACGGCTACCTCGAGACGCTGCTGCTCAAGGCCGACACGCTGAATCCGGCCGACCGCCGGCGTTACCTGGAAATCGCGCTCGGCCAGAGCCGCAAGGTGGGCCGTCTGGCACAGGAGCTGTTCGAGCTGGCACGGCTGGAATACGGCGTGGTCAAGCCCGAGAAGGAGGCCTTCGCCGTGTCCGACCTGGTGCAGGACGTATTTCAGAAATTCGAGCTCGCCGCCGAGACGCGGCACCAGCGCCTGGTGGCCGACATGGCGCCCGGTCTTCCGGTGGTGACCGCCGACCTCGGCATGATCGAGCGGGTGCTCACCAACCTGCTCGACAACGCCATCCGCCACACGCCCGAGGGCGGCGAGATCGTGGTGCAGCTGCGGCCCGAGAACGACGCCGTGCGGGTGGAGGTGAGCGACACCGGCCCCGGCATCGCGGGCGAACAGCGGCAGGCGCTGTTCAAGCGGCCGGTGTTCTCGACCCGGCCAGACAGCCGAAGCGGCGGGCTCGGCCTGATGATCGTGCACCGCATCCTGCAGCTTCACGGCAGCGACATCCGGCTGCTGGCGCGGCCCGACAAGGGCGCCGTCTTCTCGTTCGTGCTGGGCTGAACGCTGCCGGTCAACCGCCCGTCAACCGCCGGTCAACCGCTGATGACCTGACCCCACAGCGCTTCGGTCATCGGCGTCTGCGACGCGGCGGCGCGGAACAGCCGGATCTCCACCGGCACCTGCCAGCCCGCGGCCTCCGCGGCGGCCACCGCCATCACCAGGCGGCCCTCTGCGAGTTCGGTGCGCACCAGGCTCTGCGGCAGCCAGGCCAGGCCGCGCCCTTCGAGCGCCATGGTCTTCAGCAGCACCGCATGGTGCGAGGTGATCACCGGCTTGAAGCGCGCCGGGTCGAGCACCTG
>JAQGNA010000450.1 GCA_028292075.1 Rhodoferax sp.
GGCGTGATGAGCGGGCGCACCGCCTTGATGCGGGTGTCGTCGATGCGGGTCGTGTCGTGGGTGCGCAGCGCGGTGGCGGTGGCGGCGTGGGCGTGGGTATGGAGGGTCATGGCCTGGCTCTTTTCTCTGTGGTGCGCGGGGGGCGGCTTGCTGTCCGGACGCGCTTGGTACTGGGTCGTGGGGGGGTGGTGGGGGGGTCGCGGCTGGGTCGTGCGGGGGCCTTGGCGGCTCAACCGCTGTCGGCCCGGCTGCGCACGGGGCGCCTCAGACGGCGGCTGGTTCGGCGTGACGGGCCAGCAGCGCGCCAACGGCCGGCTTGGCGCAACGCTGCAGCGCCATGAGCAGGCCGTGTTCCGGCCGCGGCACGCCCCAGCGGCTGCGCAGGTCGTGCTGCATGCGGCCGAGCAGCGCGGCCGCCATTTCGGCATCGGCCAGCGCTCGGTGCGCCTGGCCGAAACGTGGCAGGCCGTGAAAGTCGACCAGCGAGCCCAAGCGGTGGTTCGGCGCCTGCGGATAGAGGCGGCGCGACAGCAGCACCGTGCAGGCGAACGGTTGCGCGGCTTCGACGTCGGCGCGCGCAAGTTCGGCCTGCCAGAACTTGCGGTCGAAGGCTGCGTTGTGGGCCACCATGGGCGCATCGCCCACGAAGCGCGCGGCGTCCGCCATCACGCTGTGGGCCGGCGGCGCGCTTGCCACCATCGCATTGGTGATGCCGGTCAGATGGGTGATGAACGAGGGCACATGCACGCCGGCGTTCATCAGGCTCTGGAAGCGGTCGACCACGCGGCCGTCTTCCAGCAGGACGATGGCCACCTCGGTGGCGCGCGCGCCCTGCCCCGGCGAGATGCCTGTGGTCTCGAAGTCGATGACGGCGATGGCTGGCAATGCGGTGTTTCGGGGGCAGGGCAGAAAGTCAGCGCTTGGAGACAAGGCTGCAGGCGGCGTGCACGATGCGCTGGGTAGGGTTGGGTGTGACGTCCTTGAACGCCATGTTGCGCACCGGACCGGTGGTGTAGTCGACCGTCTTGCCCGGCTCACCTTGCCAGTTGGCCTGGGCATAGTAAGTGACGTTCAAGTAGCGGGCGCTGCCGCGTTCGCAGTCGAAAAACACGTTCGACGTGTAGGAGCGGTAAGGAACGCCGTCCCAGCTGCTGCGTGCCTCGGAGCGGCTGACGCGCACCCGCATGGTCCTGGGATCGTTGTCGCGGTCGACCGGGTCGACCTGCACCGTGTTCACGCTTGCGTTGTCGGGGTCGCCGAGCACGGTGAACCAGGTGTTGGAAGCTGCGTTCGCCGGCATGGGGCTCTGCGCCTGCACGGCCGCACCGCTGCACGTCAGCAGAATGGCCAGTAGCGGCGCTGCGCTTCGCGGCTGGAAGGGGGTTGCAGTGCAGGAGTGCATGGGTCAGGCGGAGCGCGTGGGGCAGGTGAGGTGGCGGAAGATTACCACCCTGGCACGCATGCTGTTACATGCAAACGACAGGGCAGACAAGCTCCAAAAGTAGGATAAAACCTACAAAGGCGAGAAATCTCAACGGTGAGACGCTATTGAAACGGGAGCACCTCTCCTACTCTTTGTTGCAAAAACCGTGCATGTTGCCATTTACCGGCCAACGGTAAGCCAGCACGTGCGAAACCGGGTAGGCATGCAGGCGGACCTCGTCAAGCTGGTTGCCCCCCAGCAGATGCACATGCGCTTCGTCCGCATGCATGAAGAAGCCGACGTGCCCCTTCCAGCCGGCGGGGTCCTCGCGTGAAAGCACGGCGATGCAACCGAAGCGTGGCACTTCCAGGGGCTCGCCCCAGGAGAGCCAGGAACGGGCCAGCGCCGACCCCGTACCTTGAACGCCCACTTGCGCCAGGGACCAGTTGACGAACGACGAGCACCACGAGGCCTTGTCGTCGTAGCCGGGCAGGTTGGTGCAGTCGTGGTATTCGGTCACCCGCGGGTTGCTGGTGCCGGCCGGAAAGGTGCGAACGCCGGTCTCGAGGGCGGCGACGGCGAGCCAGGGTGGGTGCAGCATGCCGGGAGTTTAGGCGCCCGGGCTCGCGCGGGCGTGGAGCGACAGGACCTGTGCCTCACCTCCTACAGGGAAGAGCCTGTGCATTGGCTAGCCTGCAGCTTTGACTTCGGTGAAGGAACTGAACCATGGCCATGATTGCAACCGATGAACTCACCGACGGACAACTGATCGACCTGCCGGCCGCCGCCGGAGACGTCACCCAGCCGCGTTTCGAACCCATGGACGACTGGCTGCGGACCGCATCGCCGGTCGAGCAGAAGACGGCCATGTGGCGCTGGTTCGCCACCCGCTACGAGGAAATGGAAACCTCCACGCCGCACGACCAGGAGGGTGAGTACCTTGTCGGCGAAAACAAGCTGGTGCAGGTGGCCGACGTGATGGCGGAGCGCTTCGCCCCCCTCGTGCCCGAGACGGTGCTCCAGCAACTGGTGGCCGGCATCACCACACGCGGCGGGCCAACCTGGTCCTTCATGCCGCTCGACAAGCTCAGCAGCTGACGTAAGTGCGAACCGCCCGCCCGCCGGGCTCACGCTGGCGCACGGAGCGCTTGTCTTCCTACACGACAGCACGGTTGGGCATCGATAGCATCAACTCATGACGACGGCGCCACCCGGGGCCGCCCAACCCAAGAGGTGCAGCTTGATTGCCATCATTGTCCCCGCGCACAACGCAGAACCCCACATCGACGCCTGCCTCGAATCGCTGGTGCGCGCCGCACGGCACCCCGCACTGGCGCAGGACGATGTGCAGATCACCGTGGTCCTCGACCGCTGCAGCGACCGCACCGGCTGGTTGGCCCGCAGCTGGGGCGTCCAGACGATGGACGTCCAGGCCGGCCACAGCGCTGCGGCCCGCAAGGCCGGCGCAGACGCCGCCCTGCGCGCGGGCGCACGCTGGATCGCCTTTGCCGATGCCGATAGCGTGGCCACCGAAGACTGGCTTGCGGCGCAGGTTGCGCAGCGCAGCGACGTCGTCTGCGATGCCGTGGTGGATGGCGCACTCGACACCAGCCACCCCCTGTTCGAAGCCGCCAACTTTGGCCTGAGCGCCAATGCGTACCAGGCAGCCAGCGACCGCCAGGCCGCACGCGACCGAGATGCCGTGGCGGCGTCCGCGAGCGCGACACCTGCGACATCCGTGGCACCGACGGCGCCGGTCGTGGCCCGTGTGCCGGGTGCGCCTGCACCGTCCGGCGCGTTGAACAGGCCTGATGTGATGTTCATCCCGGCAACGTTTTCGGGCGGCAGCGGTGTCAAGCCCGGCGTCAAGCCCGTACTCCAGTCGCGCTGGCCCGGGATCCCGTTGAACTGAGCGCCAATGAACACCACGCCGGATTTCGACCTGGAGCGATTCGTGGCGGCCCAGGCGCCGGTGTTCGCCGACGCGCTGGCCGAATTGCAACGTGGCCGCAAGACAGGCCACTGGATGTGGTTCGTGTTCCCGCAACTTCGCGGGCTGGGCCAGAGCCACATGGCCTGGCACTACGGCATTGCATCGGCCGCCGAGGCGCAGGCCTATCTCGCGCATGCGGTGCTCGGGCCGCGGCTGCATGACTGCTGTGACGCACTGCTGGCATTGCCGGTTGGCACCGCCGCAAGCATCTTCGGCAGCCCGGATGACCTCAAGCTCAAATCGAGCATGACCCTCTTTGAAGCCGCGGCATCGTCGCCTGATGGCAAGCGGCCGTTTCAGGAAGTGCTGGCCCGGTTCTACGCTGGCCAGCCGGACCCGCGCACGTTGGCGCTGCTGTCTGACGAGGCTTCAGCGTCTCTGTAGCAGGTGATGCGGATCATGCGGATGACGCGGTAGCGGTAGCCGTCGCCGCTGGGTCGATCCGCAGCACGCAGGTGTCTCCCGTCGATTCGCGCCACACCCGCACCGCGCTCAGCACATCGCCAAACGGCGCCATGCCGGCGGCGATGAAGGTGCAGAGGTTCTCCAGCGTGGGCACGCCGAGGCCGGGCACCTCATCGAGCAGACGGTGGTCGAGCCTTTCGCGCAGTACGGCGATGTGGGCGCGCACCAGGCCGAGGTCGACCACCATGCCGGTTGTCGGATCAGGCTTGCCCTGCAGCGTGACTTCCGCCTGGTAGGTGTGGCCGTGCACGCGGGCGCTGCTGTCGGCCTCGATCTCGCGCCGCAGGGTGTGCGCGGCGTCGAAGAAGAAGCGCTGGCTCACCTCGTAGCGGCCACCGGGTACGCCGAGGCCCTGGATGTCGTTCATCGGATGCCCGTCGTCTTGTGGGTCTGCACGCTCAGCTTCCACGCGGGCTGCGCCAGGCAGGCGGCCACGCAGAGGCCGGTGTTGGTCGTCTGCAGCAGGCCGTCCATCGGCTGCAGGTAGTGGTGGCGAAACGGCAGCAACGCCAGCGCCGCCAGATCGAAGCCCGGCTGCGGCCACACCAGCTTGAGTTCGTCACCGGCCTGCTGAACCCAGGTGGCGCCGGCCTTGGGGCTGATGCACAGCCAGTCGATGTCCGGCGGCGCGGTCACCGTGCCGTTCGATTCCACGG
>JAQGNA010000473.1 GCA_028292075.1 Rhodoferax sp.
ACCGCGAGACCGCCGGCGTGGCCCTGTTCGGCCTGCGCCCGCAGGACCGCAATGCCTACCACGCGCTGTTCCGCGACCGCGCCGTCACCAAGCATTACGAGGCCATCGCACCGTGGCGCGCCGAGCTAACGCTGCCGCTGGTGCGCCGGAGCCGGCTGGTTGAAGGCACGCCGTTCTTCCGGCTGCAGGAAGCCGACGGCGAACCCAATTCCGAAACCGCGGTGGCACTGGCCGAGCGCCGGGGCGACTGGGCCCGCTACCGCCTGGCGCCGCTCACCGGCCGGCGCCATCAGCTGCGCGTGCACATGGCAGCGCTGGGCGTGCCGATCCGCTACGACCGCTTCTACCCTGAGGTCGACAACAGCCCTGAAGACCATGCGCGGCCGCTGCAGTTGCTGGCCAAGGCGATCGCCTTCACCGATCCACTGACCGGTGCCGAACGGCGCTTCGAGAGCCGCCGCAACCTCGGCTTCGACTGACCGGCAGGCTCAGGTGCAGGGGTTGGTCGCCCCCACAGCCGCCCCGCCGCGCAGGCCCAGGCGGCGGTAAACGTTTTTCACATGGGCCAGCACGGCGCGGGGCGGCATGCCCAACACGTCGGCGATTTCCGGCAGCGGCGTGCCGCAGGCCACCAGGCGCAGCACGCCAACCTGCGCTTCCGACAGCGGCGAGCCCTCCGCCTCGGCCTGCGCCGGCTCTTCCACCGCGCCGAAAACCGACTGCCCGCTGCCCACCACCCGCAGACGAAAGCGCGCCAGCACGCGCCGCGCCACGCCGGGGCTGATCAACGCGCCGCCCTCGCGCACGGCATGGATGGAGGCGGCGATCCAGGCCGGCTCGGCATCGCGGTAGACATAGCCGCAGGCGCCCGCCTCGATGGCCGCCAGCACGCGCTCGTCGTCGCCCACCTGGGTCCGCACCAGGATATCGGTCCGGGGCATGCGTGCCGCGCAGTGCCGGATCAATGCCATGCCGAAGTTCAGCCCCATGCCGGGCTCGACGATCAGCACTTCTGGCGGCTGCTTCGCCAGGCATTGCATGGCGTCGGCGGAATCGGAAGCGGTGGCGATCAGCGTCAGGCCGGCGTCGGAACACACGGCGCGGGCGAATCGCCGCAGGCAGTCATCGTCGCTGTCGACCACCAGCACGCGCACCCGGCTGTCCACCACCCGGAGTGGCAGGCTGGTCGTCGCGCCACGGCCAGTGCCGGAAAGGCCGCCGAAGCCGCTGTGGGGGCCGTGCAGATCGAAGGCCGACAGCGCGTGAGGCGAACCGCTGGTGTCGGCAGCGTGCCGCACAGGCAGCGGCCCGATGCCACCTTCCACAGAGGCGCGGGCATTCATCAAAGCATCTCCCTGACGCGGGACCTGGCCGCATGGGGGCGAGCATGCGGCTCGGCTGTCATTGCATCGACCTGCCGGAGGGGCGAGGCCACGGCGCTACGCGGCTGCGTGGCGGACGCCTTTGCCGTTGCCGTTGCTGGCGCCGCCACCGAGTCCTGCGCCGCCCCCGATGCCACCGTGGCGGCGCCAGCGGTCTGCGGGCCAGCATCCGACGGAACGAACAGGCCTGCGGCAACCGAAAACTCGAACACCTGGCCGGCGGCCTGCCAGCTGTTTGGCTCGCCGAGCCGCGGAATCACCTGGCCAGCCGCGCCGGCAATCGCCACACAGACCATGATCCAGCCCAGGCCGGCCCGGTCGAAGAAGGCGCCACACCGAGGCGTCGGCGTCGATTCGCCCAAGGCGGGCAGCGGCTCGAAAAGCTCGCGCGACGCCGCTGCCCGGGGGGCTGCTGGTGCTACGGTGGGCGGACGGGGGTACGCGCCAAATGGCTCACAGTGATGCGGGCCAAAGAAGTCACCAAGGTCCAGGGAATGCGCGGGATCGCGGGGATCGAGGGCGTCTTGTTGAGGGTACGGCATGGGCGGTCCTGAAGAGTCGAACGAGGGGCTCGAAAGCCATGGCGTGACTTTCGGCCATCGACGTGAAAAAGTCCCTTGCGGCCCATGAAGCGTTCTGAAAAGTTCTGAATTGGCCCGCCAGCCTTTACATTTACCGTGCTAATGAAGGCCGACCGCGTTGCGGGTGTCGGCCGTGTCCCTTGATCGGAAACCATGTCGACCCCTTTCCGCTTCGGCCGTGTCGAAGTCCGGCCCGCCCAACGCGTCCTGATGGTGGACGGTGAAACCATCGTCCCCGGCGCTCGTGCCTTCGACGTGCTGATGGCGCTGCTCCACCACCGCGACCGTGTCGTCTCCAAGGACGAGTTGCTCGACACGGTCTGGCCCGGCCTGGTCGTCGAAGAAAACAACCTGCAGGCGCAGGTCTCGGCCCTGCGCAAACTCCTCGGTCCACAGGCCATCGTGACCGTGCCCGGGCGCGGCTATCGCTTCGTGCTCGAGCAAGAACCTGAGGCCGGGCCGACGCCGCCCTCCCCATCCACCACGCCTGCCGCCGCGTCGCCGCAAGGTGCGGCGGCGGCGCCCTCCACCGCCGTACTGCCCACGCCCACCAACCTGCCCCATGCGCTCACGCCGCTCATCGGCCGCGAGGGCGACATGGCGCGGCTGGGCGAGCTCATGGCACAGCATCGGCTGCTGACCATCGTGGGCGCCGGCGGCATCGGCAAGTCGCTCACCGCGCAGTGGCTGCTGCACGAACGGCGTGGCGCCTTCCAGCACGGCGTGGCCTGGGTCGACCTGGCGCCGCTGTCGTCCCCGCAGTTCGTGGCCAGCAGCATCGTCGAGGCGCTCGGCCTGCAATCGGGCCATGGCGATCCGCTGCGTTCGCTGATCGAGGCGCTGCGCCCGCTGTCGATGCTGGTGGCGATCGACAACGCCGAGCACCTGATCGACGAAGTGGCCCGCGTGCTGCATGCCCTGCACGTGGCCGCGCCGCAGCTGCAGGTGGTGGTCACCAGCCAGGCGCCGCTCAAGCTGCCCGGCGAATGGGTCTACCGGCTCGACGGCCT
>JAQGNA010000609.1 GCA_028292075.1 Rhodoferax sp.
ACCGGCATCCACCGCGACGTGGCGGTGAAGGTGCTGCGCCCCGGCATGCTGCCGGCGATCGAAGGCGACCTGGGCCTGATGCGGACGATGGCCGGCTGGGTGCAAAGCCTGTCGGCCGACGGCAAGCGCCTGAAGCCGCTGGAGGTGGTGGCCGAATTCGACAAGTACCTGCACGACGAGCTCGACCTGGTGCGCGAGGCCTCGAGCGCGGCCCAGCTGCGGCGCAACATGGAAGGCCTGGAACTGGTGCTGATTCCAGAGATGTTCTGGGACTACTGCGCCACCGAAGTCATCGTGATGGAGCGGATGGTCGGCATTCCAATCAGCCAGACCGAGCGGCTGCGTGCCGCCGGCGTCGACTTTTCGCAGCTGGCGCGCGACGGCGTCACGATCTTTTTCACCCAGGTGTTCCGCGACGGCTTCTTCCATGCCGACATGCACCCGGGCAACATCCAGATCAGTGTCGCGCCTGAAACCTTCGGCCGCTACATCTCGCTCGATTTCGGCATCGTCGGCACGCTGACCGAGTTCGACAAGGAGTATCTGGCGCAGAACTTTACCGCCTTCTTCCGGCGTGACTACAAGCGAGTGGCCGAGCTGCACATCGAGTCGGGCTGGGTGCCTGCGAACACCCGGGTCGACGAGCTCGAAGCCGCGATCCGCGCCGTCTGCGAGCCGTACTTCGACCGGCCGCTGAAGGAGATATCGCTCGGCATGGTGCTGATGCGGCTGTTCCAGACCTCGCGCCGCTTCCATGTCGAGATCCAGCCGCAGCTGGTGCTGCTGCAGAAGACGCTCCTCAACATCGAAGGCCTGGGCCGTGAGCTCGACCCCGACCTCGACCTCTGGCACACCGCCAAGCCCTTCCTCGAGAAGTGGATGATCGAGCAGATCGGGCCGCAGGCGCTGTTCAAACAGCTGCGCGACGAAGCCCCGCGCTATGCCAAGTTGCTGCCCGAGGTGCCGCGCCTGTTCGTCGAATTCTTGCGCCGCGGCGGCACCACCAGCGGGGCGGCCGTGCAACAACGCCGCCAGCTCGAGGAGTTGATCGCCGAGCAGAAGCGCACCAACCGCATGTTGCAGCGGGTGCTGCTGCTGGTGGTCGGCTTCGGACTGGGCCTGGTGGTCATGCGGGTGGTGTTCCGGGTGCAGTTCCTGTTCTGAAAGGCGCTCTGGCGCGGCGGTGGTCACCGGCTGGGCCATGGAAAACCGGGCGGCGGTGCGCTTTATAATTGAGGGTTTTGCAACCCCAACAGAGCTTCTCACGCCATGCCTATCTACGCTTATAAATGCGAATCCTGCGGGCACAGCAAGGACGTCCTGCAAAAGATGTCGGATGCCCCCTTGACCGTTTGCCCGAACTGCGGCGCGCCCGAGTTCAAGAAGCAGGTCACGGCCGCGGGCTTCCAGCTCAAAGGCTCAGGCTGGTACGTGACTGACTTCCGCAACAACGGCGGCGCCGCCCCAGCGGCCGCTCCGGCAACCGGCGACGCCGCCAAGCCTGTCGCTGGCGACGCGCCCGGCAAGTCCGCCGACGCTCCCGCCGCCGCGCCAGCACCTGCGCCGGCTGCCAAGACCGAATCCGCCTCTACGCCTGCCGCCGCACCGCGCGCGGCGGACTGAGCGCCCCATGATGGGTGCTGTGCGTAAATGGCTGCTGTCGGGTCTGCTGGTCATCGTGCCGGTGGCCATCACCATCTGGGTGCTGCAATGGGTGATCGGCACGCTCGACCAGACCCTGCTGATCCTGCCCGCGCAGTGGCAGCCCGCGAAATTGCTGGGCGTCAACATCCCCGGTTTCGGCGTATTGCTGGCATTGGCGATCCTGCTTGTGGTGGGCGCCTCGGCGAGCAACTTCTTCGGCCGCAAGCTGGTCGACTGGTGGAACCGTTTGCTGCACCGCATTCCCATCGTGCGCTCGATCTACTCCGGCGTGAAGCAGGTGTCGGACACGCTGTTTTCCGAGAACGGCAATGCGTTCCGCAAGGCGGTGCTGGTGCAATGGCCGCGCGAAGGCGCCTGGACCATCGCCTTCGTGACCGGCGTTCCGCGTGGCGACACCGCCAACTACCTTCTTGGCGACTACCTCAGCGTCTATGTGCCGACCACGCCCAACCCGACCGGCGGTTACTTCATCATGCTCAAGGCCAGCGACTGCATCGAGCTGAAGATGAGCGTGGACGATGCGCTGAAATACATCGTCTCCATGGGCGTGGTGGCGCCCGGCATGCCACCAGGCAGTACGCCAAAGCCCTAGCTCTTCCGCGGCGACACGACACCGTCGCCCGCTTCCGTCAACCAATGCGTCCCGTGTGACGCGAGAAACCGATCGCCATGTCCTCACAAATGCGTACCACCTACTGCGGTCTCGTGACCGAAGCCCTGCTGGGCCAGACCGTCACCCTGTGCGGCTGGGTCAACCGCCGCCGCGATCATGGCGGCGTGATCTTCGTCGACCTGCGCGACCGTGAAGGCTATGTGCAGGTGGTCTGTGACCCGGA
>JAQGNA010000526.1 GCA_028292075.1 Rhodoferax sp.
GGCCTCGAAGGCTTTGCCACCATGACCAGCGTGCCGGGCGTGTTCGCCGCGGGCGACGTGCAGGACCATGTCTACCGCCAGGCCATCACCAGCGCCGGCACGGGTTGCATGGCCGCACTGGATGCACAGCGCTTTCTGGAGAACCAGTAGAAGAAATCAGCACACCACCCGCCACCGCGGCGTAGCGCTGGGCCACGCCCGCGGTGTTGTGACAGGAGGCAGCGAGTACCGGGCTAGGCCAGCTAGAGAAGGGACTGCTTGTCGATGCCGTGGCGGACGAAGTAGGTGCGGAGCTTGCGCAGGGCTTCCATCTGGATCTGGCGGATGCGCTCGCGCGTGAGGTTGAGGCGTTCGCTCAGGGTGTCGAGGGTTTCGGGATCGCGGTCGTGCAGGCCGAAGCGGGCGTCGAGCACCTCCTGTTCGCGGGCGGTCAGGGTGCCGATCCACACTTCCAGCAGGCGCTCGACCTCGTGCGCCTGGGTGGTATTGCTAGGGTCGTGTGTGCCGTCGTCCGGCAGGGTATCGCCAATGCTGTTGCTGTCCTCCGACCGGTCGATCGAGGCGTCGAGTGACTTGGGGGTTTCGGCCAGCGCCAACAAATCGGCCACCGATTGCGTGTCGCGCCCAAGGAGAGCGGCCACGTCGTCCACCCGCACGCCGTCCGGCCGCAGCGCCGAGAAGGCCGAGTCGTTCTCCAGCGTGCGTCGTGCACGCAGCACCTGCTGCAGTTCGCGCACCACATGCACCGGCAGCCGGATCACCCTGCCCTGGTTCATGACGGCCCGCTCCACCGACTGGCGAATCCACCAGGTGGCATAGGTCGAAAAACGAAAGCCGCGTTCGGGCTCGAACTTGTCGATGGCGTGCATCAGGCCGAGGTTGCCTTCCTCGATCAGGTCGCTCAAGGGCACGCCACGCCCGAGATAGGGCTTGGCGATGCTGACCACCAGCCGCAGGTTGTGCTCGATCATGCGCTGGCGGGCCTCGAAGTCACCGGCGCGCGCCCGGGTGGCCATTTCGAATTCCTGCGGCGGCGTGAACAGCGGGGTGCGCCGGATGTCGCGCAGGTAGAGGGTCAGCGTGTCGCCGCCCTCGGTGCTTTCAATGGTTTCGCTGCTTTTGGTGGATTCGCTGGGTGGGCGCCCTTCTGCACCAGCGCTTCCATCGACCATGCCCTTCCAGTCTGGCCCGCCGTCTCCGGCAGCAGCATTGATGCCGTTTGCACCGCGTGGCGCCCCGCGGGGCACCCGCGCACCCGACGCGTCCGAAACCGAAGGTTTTGCGGAAGCGTGGGGTTTTTTCAAGGCTTACCTCGCCGGCAGGTACTTGGCGGGATCGACCGGCTTGCCCTGACGCCGGATCTCGAAGTGCAGCTTGACGCGATCGGTGTCGCTGCTGCCCATTTCGGCGACCTTCTGTCCCTTGCGGACCGACTGGTCTTCCTTGACCAGCAGCGTCTGGTTGTGGGCGTAGGCCGTGAGGAAGGTATTGTTGTGCTTCAGAATGATCAGGTTGCCGTAACCGCGCAGGCCGGCACCGGCATAGACCACGCGCCCGTCGGCCGCGGCGAGCACGGGGTCGCCGGCCTTGCCGCTGAGGTCGAGCCCCTTGTTCTTGGCTTCGTCGAAGCCGGCCAGCACGGTGCCAGGCGTCGGCCAGATGAAGGCCATGTCGTCCTCGCCGGCCGACGCAACTGGCGCAGCGGGCACTGGCGCTGGCGCCTTGGCCGCGCTCGCTGCGGCACTGGCCGCCGCGGCCGCTGAAGCCGCTGAGGCTGCTGAGGCCGCCGATGACGGGCTGCTCGGCGCTGGCGAGATGCTCGACGAGGTGACGGGGCGCGTCGTCGCCACGCCGCTCTCGGCGGTCGGCACCACATTTGGCGAAACCACCCGCAGCACCTGGCCGACCTCGATGATGTTGGGATTGTCGAGCGCATTCCAGCGCACGATGTCCCGCCAGTTCTGGCCCGTGTCGAGGCCGATGCGGATCAGCGTGTCGCCGGGTTTCACCGTGTAGTAACCGGGCTTGCCGGCATTTTCGGCACCCGGTAACGGCTTGAGCGGCGCCGCATCGGGCGCGGGCATGCCGATCTGTGCGTTCGCGGCAGTGCCGCGATCTTCCATGGGTGCCCTGGCCGCGCCCTTGCCGGTCGTAGAACATCCCGCAAGCCCCAACGCAGCCAACACCCCCACCAGCACGTAACCGTTCAACCGACCCTGACTGCGCAAACCCAGCATGTGTAATTCCTTCAAGCGATGCCGGATTTTAAAGGGACAAAGTGAACGGCCTCGAGGACCTGCTGCTTGAAGCCCTGGGACGTTCGGTCAATCACCACCAGGGCCTGCTGGCCAGCGCCGCTGACCATCGGTGCCACCAGCCGACCGCCGATGGCAAGCTGGTCGGTCCAGGCCTGCGGCACCGCTGCCCCGCCAGCCGCGGCAATGATGCCGGCATAGGGTGCGCCCTTGGCATAGCCGAGCATGCCGTCGCCGAACAAGAGGTGCACATTGGGCAGCCGGAAGTGCCGCAGGTTGGCGCGGGCCTTGTCATGCAGGCCGCGCAGCCGTTCGATGCTGTAGACCTCGCGCGCCAGCATGCTGAGCACCGCCGCCTGGTAGCCGCAGCCCGTGCCGATCTCGAGCACGCGGGCCAATGGGCCGCTGCGCGCCAGTTCGGCGCCGAGCAGCAGTTCGCTCATGCGCGCCACCACGTTCGGCTTGGAAATGGTTTGGCCCAGCCCGATGGGCAGGCTGGTGTCCTCATAGGCCTGATTGACCAGCGCCGTGTCGACGAAGCGATGCCGCTCGACGGTTCCCATGGCCTGAAGCACCACGGCCGAGGCAATGCCCGAGGCCGCCAGGTGCCGCACCATGCGGGCCCGTACCGCGGCCGAGTCCATGCCGTGTCCCTGGCCGGAGGACACGGGCGTGGGCGTGGGCGCGGGCCGCTGCGTGCCTGGCTGGCCTGCGGCCGGGCCGGGTTTCTGGCCGACGCCAGTCCTGACGGACGGCTGGCCGCTTGAAAAGTCAAGCCGCGCCGGGAATGAGGGTCGCTGCGCCATGGCGGATTCAGCGATTGCCCGGCTCGGAAACTTCGGCCGCGTCGCCATGGAGGCGAGACGCGCTCTGCGCCCAATAACGCAGCTTGTCATGGTCGGTCAGGTCGACTTTCAGCGGCGTCATGGAGACGTGACCCTGCGCCGTCGCGTGGAAGTCGGTGCCTTCGGAATCGTCCATGACGGCACCGGCATCGCCGATCCAGTACATGGTTTCGCCGCGCGGACTGGTCATGGTGATGACCTT
>JAQGNA010000613.1 GCA_028292075.1 Rhodoferax sp.
GCACCGGTCGTTCTGTTTTCTCCGCTCGGACCTGCGTTGAACCACGCGGCGGTCGAAGCCTGGTCGGCCAGCGCCGGCGCCGTCCTGCTGTGTGGGCGCTATGAAGGTGTGGACCAGCGTTTCATCGATGTCCATGTCACGCACCAGATCAGCCTCGGCGACTTCGTTTTGTCTGGCGGCGAGATTGCGGCCATGGCCTTGCTCGACGCCGTGGCACGGCTGCAGCCCGGCGTGCTGAACGATGAAGGTAGCCACCAGATGGACAGCTTCAATCCGGCACTGGACGGCCTGCTCGATTGCCCGCACTTCACTCGACCCGAGGTCTGGGCCGACACACCAGTGCCCGACGTGCTGCTCTCAGGCCACCATGGCCGCATCGAGCGCTGGCGGCGCGACCAGCGCCTTCAGATCACCGCGGCGCGGCGGCCTGAACTGATTGCGACGGCACGTGCGGCAGGGCGGCTGACCAAGCGCGACGAGGCGGCGCTGCAGGCCCCGGTAAACGGCACGGCCACTACAGCGCCATAGCCTGGCGTCGAACTGCTATAATCAGAGGCTTTTCGATCCTCTGCCGGCCGCTCTGTGCCGCTGGGTTTGCCTCGGCGGACCACGGCACCTGGGCCTTGTACCATCCCGGTACTGGCGCGGACATGATCCATTGAGGAAACCATGAACCTGATCCAAACTCTCGAGCAAGAAGAAATTGCCCGCCTCGGCAAGACCATTCCCGCGTTCGCCCCCGGCGACACGGTCATCGTCAGCGTGAACGTGGTTGAAGGCGCCCGCAAGCGCGTTCAGGCTTACGAAGGCGTTGTCATTGCCAAGCGCAACCGTGGTCTGAACAGCGGCTTCACCGTTCGCAAGATCTCCAGCGGCGAAGGCGTTGAGCGTACTTTCCAGACCTACAGCCCGTTGATTGCCGGCATTGAAGTCAAGCGTCGCGGCGATGTTCGCCGTGCCAAGCTGTACTACCTGCGCGATCGCAGCGGCAAGTCGGCTCGCATCAAGGAAAAGCTGCCGAACCGCATCAAGGTGGCAGCTGCTACCGCCGCTTAAGGCAACAGGCTTCGGCCAGGAAAACCGCCACAGCGCAAGCTCGTGGCGGTTTTTTCATTGAGGCTCTTCCAACACAGCGCGGCGGACCGAATCCGTCCGTGCCACGAACGTGTCCAATTCTTCCAACCGGTCCCAGCCTTCGAATCCTTCGAGCCCGCGCATCGGCGCCGGCACGCCGTTGTCGAAGCTGCCCGCCTTCGATCCGCGCAAGCTGCCTTCGCTCGGTAACGACGGGCACCTGCCGGCCATCAGTCCTCATCAACTGACCCCGGAGGCCTTGCTCCACCGGTTCCGTGCGCCGCCCATTTGGGAACCCGAAGTGGTAACCGAAAAGCGCTTTACCGATCGGGTCGACATGCAGGCGGCCGTGCTGATGCCGCTGGTGATGCGGGGGCCGGGCCGTGACGCGCTGACAGTGCTGCTGACCGAGCGGGCACTGCACATGAACACCCATTCAGGCCAGGTGGCTTTCCCCGGCGGGAAGGTTGATCCCTCGGACGCCGATGTGACCGCGACGGCCCTGCGCGAAGCGCAGGAGGAGGTGGGGCTAGAGGCACGCTTCGTCGATGTGATCGGCCATCTTCCGCTCTACACCACCGGCACGGCATTCACGGTGACCCCGGTTGTCGCGCTGGTTCGACCCGACTTCCAGTTGACGCCCAACCCCATGGAAGTGGCAGATGTCTTCGAGGTGCCGCTCGTCTTCCTGATGAACCCGGTCAACCACCATCGCCACGCTTTTGAGTGGACCAGCGACGCTGGCCCGGAGCGCCGTGAGTGGTTCTCCATCGCCTATCCCGACGCGCAGGGCGAGCGCTTTATCTGGGGCGCCACGGCGGCCATGCTGCGTAACTTCTACCGCTTTCTGGCCGCCTGAGCGCGCCGCCACCGGGGTTTCGCCGAACCGGTTCAGTGGGTCGTTATCATCGGACCATGAGTTTTTTCGCGATCATGTTTGCGTTGTTGATCGAGCAGGTGCGCCCGCTCTCCCGGGACAACCCGATCCATGGGCTGCTGCGTACCTGGGTGCGTGGCACGAGCCGCAATTTCGACGCGGGCAAGGCGGCGCATGGCTGGTTGGCGTGGTCGCTGGCGGTGTTCGTGCCGACGCTCATTGTGCTGGGCGTGCACTGGTTGCTGGCATGGTCCTTGGGCTGGCCGGTGGCCGTGCTCTGGAACGTCGCCGTGTTGTACTTGACGCTGGGTTTCCGGCAGTTCAGCCACCACTTCACCGACATTCGCGACGCGCTCGATGCTGGCGATGAAGCCCTTGCGCGCCAGTTGCTGGCCGACTGGCAACGGGTCGATGCGAGCGAGCTGCCGCGCAGCGAAATCGTCCGGCACGTCATCGAATACTCGGTGCTGGCGGCGCACCGCCACGTGTTCGGCGTGCTGTGCTGGTATTCGGTGCTGGCGGCATTCGGCCTCGGCCCTGCGGGCGCGGTGTTCTACCGTCTGGCGGAGTTCGCCTCACGTTACTGGCAATACAAGAACGCCATCGACCAGCAGCCCGCCAGCGCGGCCTTGCGTGGCGCGGCTTCCGGTGCCTGGACCTCGATCGATTGGCTGCCCTCGCGCATCACTGCGTTCGGTTTCGCGGTCATGGGCAGCTTCGAGGACGCCATCGACAGCTGGCGCAACTACGCACAGCGTTTCCCCAACGACAACGACGGCGTGATCTTGGCCGCCACCTCCGGTGCGCTGAACGTGCGGCTTGGCGGCGAGGCGCTCAAGACGGTTTTCGCGCCCACCAGTGCCCACACCTTCGAAGCCGACGTTGTGCAGCAGGACACCGAGTCGACCCCTGGCCGTGACCCCGAGCTAGGCCATCTGCGCAGCGTCGTCGGCCTGGTCTGGCGCACCGTGGTGATGTGGATGGGCCTGCTGGCCCTGCTGACGCTGGCGCGCCTGCTGGGCTAATCCGGCCACCGGCTTTGCATTTGTATCTTGTTGCGGTGCCATCGCACCGCTTGAGCCTTCCAACGGGAGTTTCGTGATTTCTCCATCCACGTTGTGGAGCCCGCTGGTTCATGGGCTTACGCCCTACGTGCCGGGTGAGCAAGCTCAGCTTGCCAACCTGGTGAAGCTCAACACCAACGAGAACCCTTACCCACCGTCTCCCCGCGTGGCTGCGGCCATTCAGGCGGCGCAGCAGCAGGGGTTGCAGCGGTATCCCGACCCTGAGTCGACCACCCTGCGGCAGGCGGTGGCCCGACATCACGGCCTCGACATCGAACAGGTCTTTGCCGGCAACGGCTCGGACGAGGTGCTGGCGCACGCCTTCTTTGCGTTTTTCCAGCAACGCGGCGCGCCGTTGCTGCTGCCCGA
>JAQGNA010000555.1 GCA_028292075.1 Rhodoferax sp.
CATCATCGGCAACCCGGTGGTGGTCGACCTGGCCAAGATGCCCCATGTGCTGGTGGCCGGCACCACCGGATCGGGCAAGTCGGTCGGCGTCAATGCACTGATCCTGAGCCTTTTGTACAAGGCCGAGGCGCGGGATGTGCGGCTACTGATGATCGACCCCAAGATGCTGGAAATGTCGGTCTACGAAGGCATTCCCCACCTGCTGGCGCCAGTGGTCACCGACATGCGGCAGGCCGCGCACGGCCTCACCTGGTGCGTGGCCGAGATGGAGCGGCGCTACAAGCTGCTGAGCAAGCTCGGCGTGCGCAACCTGGCCGGCTACAACGCCAAGATCGACGAGGCGAAGTCGCGCGAGGAGTTCATCTACAACCCGTTCAGCCTGACGCCGGACGACCCGGAGCCGCTGAAGCGCGAGCCGCACATCGTGGTGGTGATCGACGAGCTGGCCGACCTGATGATGGTGGTCGGCAAGAAGATCGAGGAACTCATCGCGCGCCTGGCGCAGAAGGCCCGCGCGGCCGGCATCCATCTGATTCTTGCGACGCAGCGGCCGAGTGTGGACGTGATCACCGGACTCATCAAGGCCAACATTCCGACGCGGATCTCGTTCAAGGTCAGCAGCAAGATCGACAGCCGCACCATCCTCGACCAGATGGGCGCCGAGGCTCTGCTCGGCCTGGGTGACATGCTCTACATGCCCGGCAGCGGCATGCCCACGCGGGTGCACGGCGCCTTCGTGAGCGACGAAGAAGTCCACCGCGTGGTGAGCTACCTCAAGACCCAGGGACAGCCCGACTACATCGAAGGCGTGCTCGAGGGCGGAACCGTCGACGGCGAAGACAGTCTCATGGGTGAAGGTGGCGATGCGGGCGGCGAAAAAGACCCGATGTACGACCAGGCGGTCGAAGTCGTGCTGAAGAACCGCAAGGCCAGCATCTCGCTGGTGCAGCGCCACCTGAAGATCGGCTACAACCGCGCGGCGCGGCTGGTCGAGGACATGGAAAAAGCCGGCCTGGTGAGCGCAATGAGCGGCGCGGGGCAGCGCGAAATCCTGGTGCCTGCACGGGTGGAATGACTTGGCAAGCCCAGGTTGCGCACTGCGTGTCGCGTCCACCCCCCCCTTCGACAGGCTCAGGACAGGCTTGCAGGGGGCGACACTGGCGGACTGGCGGAGCGAGATCCGCAGTGTCCTGGAAGGTTGATCTGATCAATGGGTTGCGTGGCCGATGCGCCTTTGGAGTCGATACATGAAGAAGCTGATCGCTGCAATATTGTTCGCGGGTTTTGCGTCCGGAGTGATGGCCGACGGGCTCGAAAGCCTCGAGGCGTTCGTCAAGACGGTGAAGTCCGGGCGCGCGGACTTCAGCCAGGTGGTGACTTCGCCGCCGAAGGAAGGTCAGGCGGCGCGGACCAAGACTTCGACGGGTACTTTCGAGTTCCAGCGGCCGAGCCGATTTCGGTTCGTCTACAAGAAGCCGTTCGAGCAGACCATCGTGGCCGACGGGCAGACGCTGTGGCTGTATGACGTCGACCTGAACCAGGTGACGGCGCGTGCGCAGTCGCAGGTGCTCGGATCCACGCCCGCCGCGCTCATTGCTTCGGCACCCGACCTGCGTGCCCTGCAGGCCGATTTCAGCCTGCAGGCCGCACCGGACAAGGACGGTTTGCAGTGGGTGCTGGCCACGCCGAAGACCAAGGACGGCCAGCTGCAGAACGTTCGCATCGGCTTTCGGCCCGGCAACGAGCTGGCCGCGCTCGAGATCATGGACAGCTTCGGCCAGCGTTCGGTGCTGAGCTTTGCGAAGGTCGAAGTGAACCCTGCCTTGCCGGCCGAGACCTTTCAGTTCAAGCCACCGGCCGGCGCCGACGTCGTCAAGCAGTAGGGGGGTCGGTCTCAGGAACGCGCGGCGGGGAATGGCGGCGCGTTGCGGTCGGGTCGAAGCGTTATGCTGGAGGCTACAACCTCTGGAGAAGCCCCATGAAAATCCTGCTGCCGGTCGATGGTTCCGATGTCTCGCTCGAAGCCGTGCGCCAGGCCATCCGCATGGCCCGTGAGGGGCTTCGCGTACAACTGGTGCTGGCCAATGTGCAGGAGCCGGCCCACCTCTACGAGATGATGATGAACCCCGATCCGGCGCTGATCGAACGCGCCAGTGCGGAGGCCGGCGCCGATGCACTGCGTGGTGGCGAGACCCTTCTGGTCTCGGCGGGCCTTGACTATGAAACCGAGGTTGCCATCGGCGATCCGGCCCACACCATCGTCGACATCGTGGAGCGCTTTGGCTGCGACCTGATCATCCTTGGCGCGCGCGACCAGGGCAGCCTGCGCAGCGCGTTGCTTGGTTCGGTGGCCCAGGAGGTGCTGCATGCTTCCCAAGTGCCGGTGATGGTCGTCAAGCCGCAGGAGCCCGAGGAGCCGGTCGGCGAGTCAACACTGGATGACGCCGCGACCTGAAAGCAGCGCCCCGCCACCGCAGGCCGCCACCGCGAGCCGTCGAGGCCTCCACGTCATGCCTTTAGCGACCGACCTGATTCTGATTCGCCACGGCGAAACCGACTGGAACCGCGAACTGCGCTTCCAGGGCCAGATCGACGTGCCGTTGAACCAGGTGGGGCAGGCTCAGGCCGAACGTGTGGCGGCCAGGCTGGCGGCCGAGCCCGGCATTGACGCCGTGCTGGCCAGCGACCTGCAGCGCGCGGTGCAGACTGCCGCCGTCATCCGCGCGCGGGCGATGTCACCGGGCGGCGACATGCCCGATGGAGGGCAATTCGCGGGCTTGCGCGAACAGGCCTTTGGCATCGTCGATGGCATGCGCGTGATCGACATTCAACGCGAGTATCCGGCCGCCTGGGCCCAGTGGTTGCGGTTCGACGCAGACCATGCCTTTGACGGCGGCGAGAGCGCGCATCAGTTCCATGCCCGTGTGATGGCGACCCTGCACGACCTGGCCTCGCGCTGGGCTGGCCGGAAGCTGGTGGTGGTGACGCATGGCGGTGTGCTCGACATGGTTTACCGCACTGCACACGGGCTGCCGCTTTCGGGGCCACGCCAGGCCATCATTCCAAACGCCGGCATCAACCGGGTTCGCATGGCCACGCTACAGTCGTCGCTGCATTTCGAGATTCAGGAGTGGGGCGACATTCGCCATCTTGAAGACCTGCCGGCGCAGCCCGTGTACGACCAGTCGCAGCTTGCGCTGGCCGCGGCACTGGCGCTGCCATCGGCACCGCGTTGATTCTTTCCCCAGCCGTTTCCCCCTGGTGAGCCGCGACGAACCACATTGCTCCGGTCAAGCGCATTCAGTCAGGCTCAAGCCGGGGCGTCATTCCGCAAAACCGATTCGAAGAGCGCCAGCAAATGGCGCGCGAACACCTCCATGTTGTCTTTGCGATCGGCGTCTCCTGTTTCGACCGTGCGGCTTGCCATGGCAGGGCCCGCCACCGCCAGGCAGACATGGCCGGCCGCATCGCCGTAGCGGTTGCCAGTGGGGCCGGCGGCGCCGCTTTCACCCAAGCCCCAAACCGTGCCATGGTTGAGGCGAACCCGCTCGGCGATCAGGCCCGCATAGGCTTCGGTGCTGGGTCGGATGCCCGAGAGGTCGGCTTCGGACAGGCCCAGCAAAGCCTTGCGGGCCTGCAGCGTATAGACCACCGCCCCGCCCACGAAGAAGGCCGATGCCCCCGGCAGCGACAGCAGCGCCGCCGAGACCAGCCCGCCGGTGGACGATTCGGCCACCGCCACCGTATCGCCGCGTATGCGGAGCAGCGGGCCGATGCGTTCGGCCAGCGAGGCGAGGGATGGCACTGCGGCAAGGTCGGGAGGGGTCGGCATGGTGTGGTCCTTTCGGGTCTGCCATTGGCGTTGGCGTCACCAAGTCAATTTTGGTACGGCAAGCAGCGGGGTTGAGCGGCTTGCACGGCGGGCTTCTCAGCCTTCGGGCGGCGTGGGCCACGGCCGTTGGGCCGCCCGGATCAGTTCGAAGGCCCGCGCCACCTGCATCACACCGAGGTCGTCGAAGCGCTGCCCGGCGATCTGCAGCCCGATGGGCAGGCCGTTGCGGGTGTAGCCGCAGTTGATCGAGGCTGCCGGCTGCTCCGACATGTTGTAGGGCACGGTGAAGCCGATGTGGGCCATGGCGCGCAACGGGTCGTTCGTGGGCGATGGCAGCTCGGCGTCGAAGGCCGGCATCGATGCCACCGGCGAGATCACATAGTCGAACGGTGCACAGGCCTTGACGGTGGCCACCCGGGTGGCGTGAAACTGCCCGGTCGCGACGAAGGTGGCTGGCCCGCTCATTTGCGCCACGCTGTCGGCCCAGGTTCGGATGTAGGGCAGCACGGCCGCTTTCTTTTCGGGCGGCAGCGCCGCCAGGTCGACATGGGAGCGCATGCGCCAGGCGTGGTCCATGCCGTCGAGCATGGCCTGCGTCATGAAGGGTGCCATGGGCACGACGATGGCGCCGGCCTGTTCCATCAACCGGGCGGCGGCCTCGACGGCGGCGCGCACCTCGGGCTGCAACGGCAGGCCGCAGCCGGCGTCGAGCAGGAGGCCGATGCGGAGACCCTGCAGTTTTTCGGCGCCGCAGTCGAAGTCCTGCCAACGGATCACCTGGAAGGGCAGGCTCATGCTGTCGCGCTCGTCAGGCCGTGCCA
>JAQGNA010000562.1 GCA_028292075.1 Rhodoferax sp.
ACGCCGGCCAGCGCGCCGGTACGGGCCAGAAAGTCCTGCGAGTGCCGCAGTTCGACCTCGGCGCGCTTGCGTTCGGTGATGTCCTGCGCCGTCCCGCGCAGGGCGTACACCTCGCCGTCGTCGCCGATCAGCGGCTCGCCGCGGGTCTCCATCCACCGGTGCTGGCCGTCGCCGCCGGCAAGCTGCACCTCGATGGAATAGGGCTCGCGCAGCCGGACGGCGCGGTCCACCGCCTCGCTCAGCCGGGCCCAGCTGTCACGGGTGTACAGCCGGGCGCGTTCCGCGAAGTTCGGCGGCATGCGGTCGGGCGACAGGCCGGCCATGCGGTACAGCTCGAGCGACCAGGTCGAGGTGTCGGTGGCGATGTTCCAATGCCAGCTGCCGATGCGCCCCAGGCGCTGGGCTTCCTGCAAGGCACTCGTGGTCTCGTGCAAGGCCTGGTTCGCCCGCTCCCTTTCGCGCACTTCGGCGCGCAATGCCTGCTCGGTCTGCTTGAGCGCCGTCACGTCGCTGATCTGCGCCAGAAAGCCGGCCAGCTCGCCATTCACATGGTGCGGCACATAGGCCGCCAGGGCGTAGCGCAGCGTGCCGTCGGCCCCGGTGAAGCTGCGCTCGAAGTGCTGTGCTTCGCCGCGCAGCACGGCGTCGACGTAGGGTTGGATCTCGGCGAACAGGGCCGGGCTCAGCAGCTCATCGAGGCGCCGGCCCGTGAGATCCTGTCCCTCGCAACCAACCGATGCGCGGTACGCCGGGTTGGCGAAACGGCAGGTGAGATCGCGGTTCCAGAAGGCCACCATGGAGGGAATGTGGTCGGTCACCAGGCGCAGACTCGATGCGCTTTCGGCCAGTTGGCGCTGCGCTTCCTTGCGGGCGGAAATGTCCCGCACGAACTTGGTGGTGCCGATGCGATCACCCGCCGCATCGAACTCCGGCACGATGCTGACCGACACGTCGATCAGGCGGCCGCTCTGATGCTGCCGCACCGACTCGTAGGCCACATCGCTTCCTTGCAGCGCAGGGGCGCCCGCCATGGCGTCGCGCGCGCGCTCGAACGAAGGCACCAGCAGGCTCATCGGCTGGCCGATGACCTCTGCCGCGCTGTAGCCGAACATGCGCTCGGCGGTGGCGTTCCAACGTTCGATGCGGCCGTCGCTCAACACGCCGATCACCGCGTCGGCGCTGTGCTCGAGCACCAGCGACGCGCGCGCATGCAGCTGTGCCGTCAGGTGCATCTGCCGCAGCGCCACCCTGCCCTCCAGCGCACTGGCCGCCGCAAGGGCCAACTGCCCCAACGCCTGCCGCTGCAGGTCGCTGAGCTGCCGCGGCTTGCGGTCGATCACGCACAACGTGCCTACGCGCTCGCCACCGCGCAAGCGCAGCGGCATGCCCGCATAGAAGCGGATGTCGGGGTGCCCGGTGACCAGCGGGTTGTCGGCGAAGCGCGGGTCGGCGGCGGCGTCCGGCACCTCGAAGAGTTGATCCTCCAGGACCGCATGCGAACAGAAGGCGATGTCACGGGGTGTCTCGGACACACCCGGCAGGCCCATGTTGGCTTTGAACCATTGACGCTCGACATCGATCAGGCTGATCAACGAGATCGGCGCGTCGCAGATGAGCGATGCGGTCCGGGCCAGGGCGTCGAACTCCGCCTCAGCGCCGCTGTCGAGCACCTCCAGCGCGCGGAGTGCCGCAATCGTGGATGCCTCATTGCTACGGTTCGCTGCCTTTTCCATCACTTGCCCCTTGTGCGCCCAACCGACGCGAGACCGCATGGTAGCGTTGAAACACGGGGCAGGCCACGCGCGACGCGCCCTGTTTTGTCGCTGCCATGGCGGGCCATCGGAGCCGATCTCCAGCTGAAGACTTGGTTCATGTGCGCTGCCCACTTCGCCAAGCGGTCCGGACCACAGCGAAGCAGGCTCGCCGTTTGCCGGTTGCCCGGCATCATGGAACCGCACACGCCATCCACCACACCGACCGTGCCGGTGCTTCCGCCCGACGGTGCGCTTCGGCGCCGCCTGGTGGCCGCAGCCGGCAGTTTTGGCCTTGCCGGCACGGCGGCCAATCCGCCGACCGAAGCCGCAGCCCGGTCCATAACCGCATCCGCATCCACATCCACATCCACATCCACCACGGTGCTCTACACCTTCGGGGATTCGATCCTCGACTGCGGGCGCTACAACGCCGAGGGTGTGCATCCAGGCCAGCTGCTGCTGCGCAACGACGACCAGCTGTTTCCCGCATTCACCGGGCAAGACCTGCTGAGCCGTGGCCCGGCCCGGCTGGTGCACTGCGCTGTCGACGGTGCGACCGTGGGCTCGCTGCAGGCCCAGGCGCGGCGGGCCACCGCGGACGACGCCGCCGTGGCCTTGCTCACCGTGGGCGGCAACGATCTGCTCCAGGGACTGGCCGCGGACACCGGACCGGGGTTGCGCCGGTTTACCCAGACCCTCGGCGACTTCTTGCAGCGGCTGCCGGTCCGGCGCGTGCTCATCGGAACCGTGTACGACCCGACCTTCGGCGACGACCGCCTGAACTTCCTGGGCGTGGCGCCGACGGTTGCACGGGCCAACCTGCAGCGGGTCAACGAAGTGCTGGCCGTGATGGCCCGGCGGCATGGCAGCCTGGTCGACCTGCATGGGCACTTCCTTCGGGGCAGCCCGGACTGGTTCGTGCGCACCATTGAACCGAGCCTCATCGGCGCGTCGGAGGTGCGCCGCGCCTTCGGCATCGCCCTGGGAGTGGTCAGACCCTGATGACCTGGCTCCCCAACATTCCCGCATCCTCCATCCCCTCACCACGAAAGGAAAACGCATGCCCATCGTCATCGAGACCGGCCCCTGCCCTCACCCCAGCGCCGTGACCAACCAGGGCCTCTGGCGGATCGACAGCGAAGACGGCCCCAATGCCGACAAGCCGGTGAACGTCGCTCGCGACGACCGTGCGATGCTGATGCGGTTTCTGGACGAGATCGACGACGGCGTGGACCCGCATGGCGGCTTCGTCGAGAGGTTGGAGCGGGCCATCCACCTCGTCCAGACTTCGCACCATGAAGAGGCGCTTAACCTCGAAGGCGACCTCGACGCCAGGGATGCGGAGACACGGATGACAGCAGGCCTGCGCGGCCGCTATGAAATGGCGGTCAAGCTGCGCTGGGAAGACTGAAGCCGGAAGGCGCCGGCCACGCCGGCTTGCGCTGATG
Organism: Rhodoferax sp.; assembly: GCA_028292075.1. The sequence continues at coordinate 3,203 of JAQGNA010000562.1, forward strand.
TCTTCAACCGAAGACTTCAGGTGATTTCCTCGAACGCGCCGGTGAGCGGATTGCGCAGCACCAGCACCAGTTCGAGCTCGAGCCGGCGGGTGCGAATGAGATCGCGCTTCTGGTTCGGGTCGAGCATCACGCAAGGCCGGTCGATGTTGGCGTCGGCGTAGGCAGAGCGATCCTCCTCGGTGACGAAAATCAACAGGCGCTCGCGCCGGTGTTCTTCACCCGGCCGCCAGCTCCGCGCGCTAAAAGTGCCCATGCAGCACCTTTGACATGGGGTCAGCAACGCTGTGCATCGAATCGATCCTCCCTCATGACCGTGGCTTTCCACGTGGGAAAATTCTGACACGAGGCGTTTCTTTTTGGAGCTCGACGGCTTATTTTTTATGCGCCATGTCAACGGTCGTTGAAGAAAAACGGCAGCTCCGGCCCCTGTTGCGTGCGTCGCACTACGCCTGCCTGGTCGAAATAAACCCAGAACCACATGTCCTGCGTTTCGCGCCACCGGTAGGCCCAGATGTCACCCTGCCAGGACATCACCGCATCGACCCTCGCCGGTGGCCCGAACGCCCAGCGGATGTCCTCCCGCGTGGTGTTGCCCGACACATCGATCTTCGAGAATTCGCCGAGGCTCATGGCCTCGCGCGAACTGACCACGCGGCCTGCGGCATCGAGGTCGACCATGACCACCGACTGCCCCGCGGGCTGCCGCGAATACTGCAGCCGGTGTACGCCATTGCGCTCGAGCTCGGCGGTTGGCCGGCCGAGCTTGGCCAGCACCTGCTCGCGGCTCATGCCCGGGTCGACTGCGCAACCGCCAAGCAGAACCGCGCACAGGCACAGCGCCATCATGGCGCGCCTTCCTTCGTTCGGTAGGGTGTTCATGGTGCGCCTTTGTTGAGGTTGTAGGTCACTTGCGGTTGGGCGCCCCGAAGGCCCAGGCTGCCATCGTTGCCCTCGCTGCCGACCTGCAGGGTCGGGCCCGGCGGCGGTCCGACCTCGACCGGCCTGACTGGCACGATGGTGCCGCCACAGTTCGCATGGAAGCCGGCCTTGCGCTGCTCCACCCAGGCCACCAACCGGGCATTGAGCGGCTCCGCCAGGCCATAGCGGTACACATGGCCACCCGGCAGCGTGGCGAAATCGCCCACGCGCGGATACCGGCGGTGCACCTCGCGCAATTCCTCTTCGGGCTCGATCCCCTGGCGGCGCAGCATCTCGTAGAACGGGCCACCCGAGCGGTCCATCGGCTTGGTGTGGGCCATCGTGATCTGGTCAACCACCGTGATCAGGCCCTGGCCGAGCAGCAACGCGGACCATGCATAGTCGATGCCCCAGGTGCAGCGGGTCAGGCGAAAAGTAGGCAGCAGTTCCCGCAGGGCCCAGTCGGAGAAGCACGGCGCCATCACCTCGACAAAGTTGGTCTGCCGCACCAGGCACAAGGGGTTGAAGATGTTCACCAGATGGTTGGCATGGCTGCCCCAGGCGATGGCTGGCTGGGAAAGGAAAAGCTGGTGCTGGGCGCAGACCTCGAAGAAGCGCGAAACAGCGCCCGGCTCGAAGCGAAGGTCGTCGTCCAGCATCAGCACATAGCGGTAGGCCGCGCCTTTCAGCACCCCTTCCATCGCGTCGGCAAAGGCCTCGAACTTGTTGATGCCGCCGCCGCGGCAGTATTCGACGCCGCCCATGCTGGCGGCGGTGGCGCTGTCGTCGGCCCAGGCATTGACATAGCAGTCCCAATTGCGCTGCGGGTCTTCCGCGAGCATTTGGGGGTGCAGCGAGCTCTTTCCGGCGCGCACGAACACCAGGTAGTCACGCATGGTCTCTCCTATGAAATGGCGGGCCCGGCCGGGCCAGAGTCGTCTTCCCCGACCAGGTGTCATCAACTGCTGACAGTGCGACGCCACCCTGTGGCAGGCCGGCCAGCAGGGCGGTCACCTGGTGCAGGCTGGGCATCACGGCAAGGCTCTGCCGCCGCATCTCGTCAGTGGGAGGCAACAGGTCGGGCACCATGATGACGGGCATGCCGGCGGCAAAGGCGGCGCGAACGCCGTTGTAGGAATCTTCGAGCGCCAGGCATTGGCCCGGCAACAGACCAAGCGCAGCCGCGGCGGCCAGGTAGAGGTCTGGGTGGGGCTTGCCGCGGGCGACGTCATCGCGGCAAAGAATGGCGTTGAAGCGCTGTGCGATGCCCGCCCGCTCCAGGTGGTGCAAGGCCTTGGGCAGGGCCGACGAGGTGGCGACCGCGCGCGGCAGGCCGGCCGCATCGAGCCAGTCCAGCAATTCGGCCACGCCCGGCTTGAGGGCCATGAAGCCGGCGTCGATCTGCGCGGTCAACAGCCGCGAGGCCGTGTTGAACAGCGCGTCGGCCGGCGCATCGGGGCCGTGGTGCTCGAACAGCAACTGGCGGCAACGGTCGGCCGGCACGCCGATCAGCAGTTCGCAGAAACGGTCGGTCAGCGGGAGTCCGTGAGCGCGTCCAGCCTCCAGCAAGGCACGGCGCGCCAGAGATTCGGTGTTGAGCAGCAGGCCGTCCATGTCGAAGACGACGGCACGTGGGTCGAACCGGGGTTGCACCGCGTCACGCATGGGCGGCTCCAGCAAGGCAGGCCGCCACCGCACCGCGCGCACCACGCAGGCGGAGCTGGTCGACCGCCACGACCAGGTCGTCGCGGAAGCTGCGGTCGTCGGCCAGCCTGCCGAACACATCGCCTTGCGCCAGCATCGCGTCGACCAGTGCTTCGGTGCTGCCACGGGCAGCGTTGGCGGTGGCGGCGAGGCGGTCGGCAAGATGGTCCTCCAGCTGAACCGGCCGCCCGTGGTCGTCCAGGCCCTCGCAGCAGCGCAGCCAGGCCGCCACCGCCAGCGTGGTGCAGGGCGTGGGTCGGCCGGCGGCATGGTTGTCCACAATGGATGACAACAGGCGTGAAGCCAGCTTGGACGACCCGTCGCGCGCCACGCGTTGCAGGCGGTGGGCAATCCGGTGATTGCGCCAGCGGGCCAGCAGTTGGCGTGCATAGGCGTCGATGTCGTGGTCGCTGGGCGGCAAGGTGGGCATCTGCTCGGCCAGCATGAAGCGCAGCATGAAGGCGCCGAAGCCAGGCACGGCCATGGCCTCGGCCACCGTGGTGCAACCTGCCAACAGGCCGAGGCAGGCCAGCGCAAGGTGGCCGCCATTGAGCAGGCGCAGCTTCGAGGCCTCCCACGGTGCAACGTCGTCGACGAACTGCGCACCGGCCGCCTCCCAGAGCGGACGAGGCCCGTCGAAGCGCTCGATCACCCACTGGCTGAAGGGTTCGCTGGGCACCGGTGCGGCATCGATCAGGCCAAGCGCCGCCTGCGCATCGCTGCGGTCGGCGTCGCTGGTCGAGGGAACGATGCGGTCCACCATGGTCGATGGAAACTGCACGTTGCTGGCGACCCAGCCGGCCAGGGTGTCGTCGCGCAGGGCGCTGAAGTCGAGGCAGGCCTGTCGGAGCATGGCGCCATTCTGCGGCAGGTTGTCGCAGGACAGCACCACCGGCGGCGGCAGGCCGGCTGCGCGGCGGGCCCGCAGGCCGTGCACCAGTACGCCGATGGCCGTCGCGGGCACGGCGCCGGGGCGCAGGTCAGCCTGGACAGCTGGGTCGGCCGTGTCGAGGCGGCCGGTGGTCGGGTCGATCAGGTAGCCGCCGGCGGTCACGGTGAGCGTGACGATGCGGATCTGCGGATCGGCGAAAGCGCGTTGCAGCGCCATCGCCTGCCGGGGGCCGTAGATCAGTTGGCAAAGGCTTCCGACCACGCACACGCGCGTGGCGCAGGGCCCCTGTTCCAGCACGCTGTAGAGGCCGTCCTGCGGCTGCAGCGCGCGAATGATCTCGGGCGTGCGCAGGCTGGCAGCCACGATGCCCCAGGCCGGCACGGCAGCCTTATCGGAACGCCCGGTGGCATGGCCGACGGCGTCGAGGGCGGCCATTTCGGCTTCGATGGCGCACTGGGTGAGCCAGGCCTGGTGAGCGCGGTGGAAGGAGCCGCAGCCCAGGTGCAGGATGCCCGGACGCAGTCCTGCCGGGTCGAAAAGAGGAAGCCGCACGCTGTCGGGCAGGCCGAACAGGCGGGCCCGGCTGAGTCGCGCCAGTGCAGGCGCCAGGACCCGCGGGCCGCGCGCGCCCGTGCCCATGCCCTTGTAACCCACATGGCCCGGGCCGGCGACAGCCTGGTGGTGGCGGAAGTTCTCGGGCGTCATGCGCGTGCGCTGCTGGGAGTGCCGGCGATCGGATAGCCGGGCCAGCCGCCGGTGGGTTGCTGGGCCTGCACGATCCATGGGAGAACGGCTGGGTTGCGCTCGAACAGATAGCGCCAGCCATCGGCGAGCAAGGCCGTCAGCGCCTCGGGGGCGTCCGTCAGGGTGTCGAGGTTGCCGTCGAGGGCGGCATGAACGGTGTGGACCTGTCCGCATTCGTACGTCGCCATGATGTGGTCGGACTCGGCCCGCACCCGTGCGCTCAGGGCCGCGTCGCGAAAAGCGCCGACCGGCCGGGTGTGCAGCACCGGCGTGGCGTCGATCACCCCTACGTTGCGGTAACCCAGCAACTTGGGCCAGAGCGAATCAAGGCCCCAGCCCCAGCCGGTGGGGCTGAGCTCAAGCGTGTGCAGCAACTGGTCCAGAGCGTGGGCGCTGAAGCAGGGCACCATGATCTCCACGAAACCGCAGCGGCGTGCAAAGCAGCGCTGGTTCCGCATGGTGCTGAAGTGCGCGTAGTACGAGCTCTCGTGCAGCGCTGGGGCGCAGAGGTCGAGCGAGAGCGCTTCAGCGACGGTAAAAAAGCGATTGATGGTGTCCTGCGTGGCGAAGATGTCGTCGTCTGGGAGCCAGACATAGCGGTACTCGCGCCAACCCTGCCAGCGGGTCAGCAGCTGGCGAAGGCCGGTCCACTTGGGTCCGGGAATCACGTCTCCGACGGTGACCCCGGCAATGTCGGTCGCGCCGGCTTCGAGTGGCTGGTAGGGACACAGCAGCAGGTCCCAGCTGCGTTCGGTCGATGCGGAGAGCCAGGTCGGGTGCAGCGAGCTGCGGCCCGCCCGGGCGATGATGAGGTTCTGTCGTTTCATGCGCTGGTTCGTTAATGCCTGGAACCTGCCTGGGCAAGTGGCATGCCGCGCTTTCGCCGGCCGTCTTGCCGGCCAACTTTTCGGACGATGCATTGCCTGCGGACGTCTCTAGACGGAACGCGCCATGCGCACTGCGCACACACCTCCAGCCCGCAGTGAGTTCGGCATGCCGGGCACACCCGTTGCCGCATCGGAACATCCGGAGCACCGCCATGGCAGAACCAGCACACCATCGACAACATTCCTTTCGGCCGGTACCGTACCGAGGGTCGCCGGGCCCCCCGCAGCCGGGTACTGCGCCAAGGACGCAGGGCCCTTCAACGGACAGCGCCGAAGTGTCGGCCTCTGCAGCGGCCGTCTTTCCGGCAGCCAAGTCATCAACGGATGAGGAAGTGGTGGCCCGATGGCGGCTGGTCCGCAACTGCGCCATGGCGCCGCGCACCTTCTTCCTTCACATCGGCTTCGCCACGTTGATTTTGTTGCTGCTCAGCCTCGCGTTTTCTGCGATCGGCGCACCGTTGGTGACCGT
>JAQGNA010000597.1 GCA_028292075.1 Rhodoferax sp.
GCGGCACCCACGAATATGCGAAGCTGATCCGGCCCAGCGAGCTCGCCACCTACTGCCGCGCAACTGGGCTCGATATTCAGCACACCCGCGGGCTGGAATACAACCCGTTGACGCGCCGCTACTGGCTCAGCGGCAACACCAGCGTCAACTACATGTTGGCAACGAGAAAGAACGGCGCATGAGCGCGGTGCCGCAGCGTGCAGGCGGCATCGATGCCGTGTTGTTCGATCTGGACGGTACGCTGATCGACAGCGCGCCCGATCTCGGAGCCGCCGTCGACCGCATGCGCACCGCGCGCGGGCTCGCATCGCTGCCGCTTTCGCATTACCGGCACATGGCCGGCGCGGGCGCCCGCGGCATGCTCGGGATCGCTTTCGACATCCAGCCCGGCCACCCCGACTTCGAAGCCATGCGGGAGGAGTTCTTCCAGAACTATGAGGCGTGCATGACCGAGCGCACCTCCGCTTTCGACGGCGTGCCGCAGCTCATCGCGGAACTCGAAGCCAGGCTGATTCCCTGGGGCGTCGTCACCAACAAGGCCGAGCGCTTCTCGCTGCCGCTCACGCGCGCCATGCCGCTGTTTGCCACGGCGGGCACGGTCGTTTGCGGCGACACCACGCCATTCGCCAAGCCACACCCGGAGCCCCTGCTGGAGGCTGCCCGCCGCATGGGTGTCGACCCGTTGCGCTGTGTGTATGTCGGCGATGACGAGCGCGACATCGTGGCCGGCCGCGCTGCCGGCATGTTCACCGTCGCCGCCACCTACGGCTATCTGGGCCAGAAGAGCGAAACCGCCGCCTGGGGCGCGCACGCCGCCATCGACAGCCCACAAGGCTTATTCGCGGTTCTCCCCTTGCAAGCCGGCCGATTGGCCTAAAATAGACTCCCTGGGGCTGCATTGGTTTCGACGTGGGTTCGGAATCGCTGTGGTGCATGTCGAGCTGAATGCGCTCGTAAAACAGATTCAAACAAACTAACTGCAAACGACGAACGTTTCGCACTCGCTGCTTAATTGCCAGTGAGCTTTACAACAGCAGGCCGATGGGCTGGGCAAGGGGTACTTAACGCAAGTTAGGCGCTCCCGGCTGTAAAGATAATTTCATCGGCTGGCTCTGGACCGGGTACCTTGGTTCGGGGCGAGAAAATAGGGTACTGGCGTCCTGTGTAGCGTGCGACTGCGCGACACAGGTGGCGAGACTCAAATCAGACCGCTAAACATGTAGATCTGCTCGAAGAAGGCTTGCGGACGGGGGTTCAAATCCCCCCAGCTCCACCATACGACCCGTCAAGGCCGTCGACTCTCACCAGTCGGCGGCTTTTTCTTTTGCGGCTCGACTGTGCCGCTGCGTTGCAGTGACGCCGTGAGTGACGCACTTGCCACCATTGGCTCAGCAGTTGGCGCTGCCTGCCGGGTTCAGTGCCCCTTCCATCCTTGCGCAACCGCCGGCCGGTAATGGCCAAAATTCCCTGATGCACCTGACGCCGCGCAACCAGTGCTTGCGTGTTACGCCGTCGTCAGGTGTTGTCTTCGCGTGACGACATTGAACGTCTCAATCGACAGTAACCCCAGCGTCCTTCACCAGTTGCCCCAGTCGCTCGGCGTCACGGCGGATGAGCTGGCCAAAGTCGACCGCCGAGCCTGCCACCACCGGCGTGCCGATGGCCTCCCACTTGGTGCGAAAGGCAGGGTCCTGAAAAATCGCGTTGATGGTGGTGTTCAGCCGGTCGACCACAGGCTGCGGCGTGCCGGCCCGCACAGAAATGCCGTGCCAGGCGCTGAACTCGTAGCCGGACACGCCGGCCTCGGCCATGGTGGGCACTTGGGGCAGCGTGGCGCTGCGCTGCGACATGGTCACGGCCAGTGGCACCAGCTTGCCGGTTTGCAGGTAGGGCAGGGAGCTGCCGAGGATGTCGAACATCACGTTGACCTGGCCGCCCAGCAGGTCGTTGAGCGCGGGGCCCGCGCCGCGGTAAGGAATGTGCTTGATCTGCGTCTTCAGCATGGTGTTGAAGAGCTCGCCCGCCAGATGCTGCGGCGTGCCGTTGCCGGCAGAGGCGTAGCTCAGCGGCACCTTGCCGGCACGCGCCAGGGCGATGAAGTCCTTGAGCGTTTGCACGCCAAGCGAAGGGTGCACTTCCAGGACCAAAGGAAAGGCCGAAAGCTGGACCACCGGCGTCAGGTCTTTCTGCGGATCGAACGGCATGCTGCGGTAGAGCGATGGATTCACGGCGATCGGTCCACTGGCGGCGAGCAGCAGCGTATAGCCGTCGGCCGGCGCCTGGCGCGCCACCTCGGCACTGCCCACGTTGCCGCCCGCACCGGCCTTGTTGTCGATGATGACGGTGGCGCCCAGGCGCTTCTGCATTTCTGGGGCCAGCATGCGCGCCATCAGGTCGGTGGGGCCGCCCGGCGGATATGGCACCACGAACCGGATCGTCTTCGACGGATACGAGGCGGGCTGCGCCACGGCCTGGCCCGTGATGGCGACCGTACCCAGCACGGTGGTGGGCAGGAGGCCGGCGGCGAGCCAGCGTGTCAGTTGTCTTCTTTGCATGAGGCTTGTCTCCTTCTGGTTAAGCGTGGTGTGGCGTCGATACGGATGTCAACGCCCCTTGAATCGCCGGCGAATGTCAGCGGCGGTGGCCAGCGGTCTGCCCAGGGCCGCCGCCGCTTCGGCAGCCTGCTGCACGAGGTCGCTGTTGCCGGCGGCGGGGCGCCCGTCCTTCATGAGCAGGTTGTTCTCGAACCCAACCCGCGCATGTCCGCCCAGCGCCGCAGCCGCCGTGATGCAGGCGTTTTCGGTGGCACCGAAAGCACACACGGCCCAGGGCTCCGGGCCTTCGTGCTCGGCCAGAAAGGCCAGCAGATCGCGCGGGCTGGACGTCTGGCCAGCCGAATAGCGACCCAGTACGAACAGCTGGAACCACGGGGCGTCCGGCACCACGCCGGCAAGTCGCAATGCATGCCAGCGGCGAACGTCGGCCGCGTCGTAGAGGATCACCTGCGTCATGACACGCTCGCGGGTGAGCCAGCCGAAGAATTCACGCA
>JAQGNA010000615.1 GCA_028292075.1 Rhodoferax sp.
GGTTGTTGCCGGTGTCGGTCTCCCATTCCCAGAGACCGAGGTGCGCCCCGGACAGCGCGGTCTCGAAGGCCTGGCGGCTCTCGCGCAGCTGCCGGCTGGCCGCGACCTTGTGGCGGGCCGCCTCGACGCGAGGCGCCAGCGTGTGCAGGTAGGCCAGGCCGGCATCCTTGACCAGGTAGTCGGCATAGCCACACTGGAGCGCGCGGGCGGCTGCCCATTCGTCGCCAGCATCCACCATCAGGACGACGGCCTGTTCGGCCACCTCCGGCCAGAGGTCGAAAGCCGCGCCGTCGCGCAACCGGTAGCTGATGAGGACCGCGTCCGCCGACGAAAGCGAAGGGAGGCGCCGCGCCTGGGTCAGGGAAGGTACGTGCTGGAGCTGCCAGGCGAGCCCCTGCCGCGCGGCAGCGTCTGCCACTGCGGCGGCATGCACGGGGTCGCTCTCAATCAGGAGGATCTGGGCTGGCATCAAAGGGGCAGTAGCGCGAAGGGGTGGAGCCAAGCAGGCAACTCGACGGGTTTCGCTGCATTATGGCCTGCTGATAGTGCAGTGAACAAAACGGTGTACCGCTTGGTGTGCCGCCATTGACGCTCAATTCACAGAAGGCGAGGTGGCTGGGACCGCGCTCTTGCCGGCTCAGAATCCGGGGCGGGCCGACAACCGCAGAACGACGTCGCTCGCCGGGTAGGCGACGCAGGGCAGGATGTAGCCGTCGGCTTTTTCATCGAAGCTCAGGCCCGGCCAGGCGATCCGGTAGGTCACGCTGCCCTGTTCGAGCTGCGCGATGCAGGTGCGGCAGGTGCCGTTGCGGCACGAGCTGGGCGGCGCGAGGCCGGCATGTTCGGCAGCCACCAGCAGTGGCAGGTCGGCCGGCGCAGGGAACGTTGCGCCGCCGTCGATGCTGGCGTTGTAGACCACCGGCGAAGCGGCAGCTTCCGTGACCACGCTCGCCGGGGGGTTGGCAGGGGAAGAAGGCGTCGGCACTGTCATGCGGCCGCAGTGTATGTCGGCACCCGTGGATTTGCGGCGACAATGACGCCTCCCGTTTTTTCCCGACCTGCGGCCGCAGCGCCTTCTTTCATGTCCAGTTCCTCCAGCTACGAAGTCCGCCCCGCCCAATTGCGCGAGGCGCAGGCCATTGCCGACCTGCACGTCAGTGCCAGCCAGGCCGCCTACCACGGCATCATTCCCGCCGAGCACCTCAACACCATGCCGATGGCCAAGCGCCTGTCGCTGTGGCGCGAGGCCATCGAGTACGGCGATCCGCAGGTGCAGGTGGCCCTCGACGGCGGCAAGATCGTCGGCTTCGTCGGCTACGACCGTTCGCGCGACAAGGGCACCAAGAACACGGTCGGCGAAGTGTGGGCCATCTATGTGGAAGAGGGCTATTGGAACCAGGGCGTCGGCCTGGCCCTGTGGGACGCGGCCCGCGATGGCCTGGTCGAAGAGGGCTGCACGGTCGTCACCGTGTGGATTCCACTGCGCAACGAACGCGCGCTGCGCTTCTTCGACCTCGCCGGCTTCAAGCGCGAGCTCAACACCGCCAAGACCGTGCCCATGGGCACGATCAAGATCGAAGAGATTCGCCTGAAGCGCGCCCTCGACTGAGCAGCGCCGGCCTCCACAAGAGGCGACTGGCGACTGGCGGGCTTGCTCAGCCAGGCGCGCGTGCGGCAGGCGGCAGTGCCTGCGCCACCGCCGCCACGCGGGCCCTGTGCACCCATTCACCGATTTGCGGACCCTTGGCGCCGGCCTCCGCAGCGGACTGCGCCACGCTGGCAGTGTCCACCGACTGTGCCGCTGCCAGCGCCTGCATGAGCCTCCCGCGCTGTGGATAAGGCTGTTCCTCCAGCCCCAGGCGCCCCCGTGCATCGCACTCGCAGGCCAGCAGCGTCTGCTCGAAGCGCTGCGGCTTGCGAATCGCGTCGCAGCGCTCCAGCAGGCGCACCAGCGCGGCGGCATTGAGCTCGCCGCTGCGGTGGATGTTGCCGTGTTCGCGGGCCACCACGTCGGCAAGTTCACGGCAGTCCACCGGCACGCGCAGCCGTTCGCACACGCCTTTCAGCAGCCTGGCGCTGCGCTGTTCGTGGCCGATGTGGCGGGGCAGCACATCGGCCGGCGTCGTACCCTTGCCCAGGTCGTGGGTCAGGCAGGCGAAGCGCGTTGCCAGCGGCGCGTCGAGCCGCGCACTCATGTCGAGCACCATCATCAGGTGGACGCCGGTGTCGACTTCGGGGTGGTATTCGGCGCGCTGCGGCACGCCCCATAGGCGGTCGACCTCGGGCAGCAGGCGGGCCAGGGCGTGGCTGTCGCGCAGCGCCTCGAACATGCGGGACGGCCTGGTTTCCATGAGGCCGCGCGCGAGCTCCTGCCACACGCGTTCGGGCACCAGGGCATCGGCCTCGCCATCGCTCACCATGTCGCGCATCAACGCCATGGTTTCGTCGGCGATGCCGAAGTCGTTGAAGCGGGCGGCAAAGCGGGCCAGCCGCAGGATGCGCACCGGGTCTTCGCGGAAGGCGTCGGTCACATGGCGCAGGCACCGGGCCTGCAGGTCGGCCTGGCCGCCGAAGGGATCGACCACCTGCCGTGGATCGAAAGCCTGGCCGGTGCTGCCCGTGGTGTCATCGCCCGTTGACACCGCTTCGAGCGGCACCGCCATGGCGTTGATGGTGAGGTCGCGCCGTGCCAGGTCTTCCTCGAGCGTGACATCGGGCGATGCCTGCACGGCAAAGCCGCGGTAGCCGCGCGCCGTCTTGCGCTCGGTGCGGGCCAGGGCGTATTCCTCGCGTGTGGCAGGGTGCAGGAACACCGGAAAGTCCTTGCCCACCGGCAGGAAGCCCTGCGCGGTGAGCTGCTCGGGCGTGGCGCCTACCACGACCCAGTCGCGGTCGCGCCGGCCGTCCTGTCGGCCGAGCAGGGTGTCGCGCACGGCACCGCCCACGAGATAGATTTGCATCGTGGCAGTTTAGTGCCAGGCGGCGCCGGCTTCAGTCGCGCGACTGGCGGTACGGTTCCTCGAAATCCAGAAAATCCTGCTCGGCCAGGGCGTCGTCGATCCAGGCCTTGACGCCCGGCGCGGCGGCCACGCGTTCGATGTAGGCGTTGATCTCGCTCGGCACCGGCAGGGCGTAGGTGCGCAGCCGCATGCAGACGGGGGCGAAGAAGGCATCTGCAATGCTGAAGTCGCCGAACAGAAAGTGCTGGTCGCCGCCGGGCCCGGCCTGGCGTGGATAGGCGGCCAGCAGCCCGCCCCACATCGACACCAGTCGGGCCACGTCGGCCCGCACGCCGGGCTCGTCGCGCCACAGCCGTTGCCCCACCTCGGGCAGCGAAGCCTCGATGTTCATGGCGCAATGGCTGCGCAGGCTGCCGAAGCCGGAGTGCATTTCGGCGCAGACGCTGCGGGCTCGCGCCCGGGCCTGCCGGTCGGCGGGCCAGAGGTGGTGCGCCGGAAAATGCTCGGCCAGCGTCTCGCAGATGGCGAGCGTGTCCCACACCGAAAACCCGTCTTCCTCGACCAGCACCGGCACCTTGCCGACGGGGCTGACCTGGTCGATGGCCTGCTTGAAAGCCGAGCCTTCATGGAACGAGTCGAAGCGCAGCTTCACCTCCTCGAACGGGATGCCGGCCTGCTTCATGAGCACCCAGGGGCGCATGGACCAGGACGAGTAATTCTTGTTGCCGATGTAAAGCTTGAGCATGGAACCCCCAGGTGGAATTAAGCGCCCATGCTAGCGCGGGCGAAGCCCGGCATTGATGCCGGAATAGGGCGAGATTGATGCGACCCGCGGGGCCAACCGCCTACAGGCTGTTGGAAAGCGTAGCGAGGAAGGCCAGCTGCAAGGCGCCCGGCGCGCAGGCACCGGAACGTACTTGTGTACTTGAGGATGCCGAGCACCGGGAAACGCCGCAGAGGGTCTCCGCATTAGCTTTGCAACAGCCTGTCAGGGCTTGTGCGTCGGATGTCCCGGCCCCCGCCGGCCGGTTCTCCCGTGGCGCATGAGGGTCGCCGGGTCCATGGGTGCGAGGTAACGTGGGGCGATGGCGGTCATGGCGGAGGGCGTGACGCCCAGGGCCTCGAGGCCGGGCAGGACGCCGCTTGCGATGTTGGGCACCTTCATGGAGTCGAGGTTGTCGCGGGTCATCATCGGTTGACCCGGCGCCAGTTCCATGACGCGGGCCTGCAGCCGGCCAAGGGCGGCCGGCAGGTTGATGACGGGGCGGCCATGGCCATGGTTCACTCCGGCGGCGCGGCCGGCAAACTGCACGATGTCCTTGAGGGTCATGCGCTCGGGGCCGCAGGCTTCATAGGTCTGGCCGATGGCCTCGCGATCGCGCAGCGCGTTAACCAGGCCCTGGGCCACGTCTTCCACCCAGACCGGCTGGAACCAGCTGCCGCCCGAGGCCAGGGGAATCACCGGGAAGTGGCGCTGCAGCTTGGCGAACAGGTTGAGAAACTGGTCGTCTTCGCCAAAGATGACGCTCGGGCGCAGCACCGTGAGGTCAAGGCCATAGGCCGCGGTGGCCTGGCGCAGCACCGCCTCGCCTCGCGCCTTGCTGCGCAGGTAGGCCGACGGGGCGAGCTCGGGTTGCAGCGAGGGGACGCCCAGCGCGCTCACGTGCAACACGCGCCGCACGCCAGCGGCCGAACAGGCCCGGGCCAGCTTCTGAGGCAGTTCGACATGGGCGCGGGCGAAAGAGGCTTCACTGCCGTGCAGCTGCGCCACCAGGTTGACAACGGCGTCATGCCCCTGCAGCAGGCGGGCCAGGGTGGCGTCGTCGAAGATGTCGGCCTCGAAGAGCTCCAGCCGGGGTTGGACCTGCAGCGCCTTGGTGCGGTCGAAACGGCGGGTGGGCACGGTAACCTCCCAGGGCAGCAAGGCCAGCTTGGTACAGAGGTGGCGGCCCACGAAGCCGGTGCCGCCCAGAATCAGAACTTTTTTCATGGCGCATTGTGCACCCCGGGGTGCGCCGATCGCCCTAGATTTCGAGGTTGTCGATGAGGCGTGTGGTGCCCAGCCGCGCGGCACCCAGCACCACCATGGGTTCGCCCGGCACCGGCGCCTGCAGGTCGCTCTGGCGGCGCAGGGTGATGTAGTCGGGTTGCCAGCCGCGCGCCTTGAGCTTGATCATCGCCTCGGCTTCAAGGCCTGGCAGGTCGAACGCACCATCGATCGCGTGGGCCGCGAGCGCCTTCAGGGCGATGGACAGCTGCACGGCCTCGGCCCGCTCTTCGGTGCTCAGGTAGCCATTGCGCGACGAAAGCGCCAGGCCATCTTCGGCCCGCGCCGTCTCCGCGCCCACCACGTCGATCGGCAGGGCGAACTGCCGCACCATGTGGCGGATCATCATCAGTTGCTGGTAGTCCTTCTTGCCGAACACCGCGGTGCGCTGGCCCTTGGCTTCCGAGAAGACGCAGGTGAAGAGTTTCATCACCACGGTGCAGACGCCGACGAAGAAGCCGGGGCGGAACTGGCCTTCAAGGATGTCGGCCAGCGCCGGATCGGGATGGACCTTGCAGGTCTGTGGCGCAGGGTAGAGGTCGGGCTCGCGCGGGGCGAAGAGCACGTCGCAACCGGCGGCTTCGAGCTTGGCGCAGTCGGCGTCCCAGGTGCGCGGGTAGCTGTCGAAATCTTCGTGCGGCAGGAACTGCAGGCGGTTCACGAAGATGCTTGCCACGGTGACGTCGCCGAGCGGCTTGGCCTGCCGCACCAGGGCCAGGTGGCCGTCGTGCAGGTTGCCCATGGTGGGCACGAAGGCCGGGTGGTCGAACCCGGCCAGGTGGGCGCGCAGGTCGTCGATGGAATGGGCGATGAACATTATTTTTCGGGGAACAGAGAACGTGGCCCGATGCCTCAGGGCAGGTCGCGGGAAGGGTCGGGCACGTTCGGATCGCGCGGGCCGATGGTGCCCAGGCGGGCCTTCAACGACTGCGGCTGGCCGCTCAGGATCGCGGCGTAGTTGGTGGTGTTGGACAGCACCTTCTTGACGTAGTCTCGCGTTTCGGTGAACGGCACGTTCTCGGCCCAGATGGCGGCATCGAGCACCGGCCCGTTGCGCCAGGCGCGGGGGCGGCCCGGGCCGGCGTTGTAGGCGGCGGCGGCCAGGGGCATGGAACCGGCGAAGTCGTCCAGCACCAGCTTCAGGTAGCCGGTGCCAATGGCGATGTTGGTGTCGCGGTCGGTGATCTGTTCGGGCGAAAAGTTGACGAGACCGATCTTCTTGGCCGTCCAGCGGGCGGTGGCTGGCATGACCTGCATCAGGCCCGAGGCGCCCACGCCGGAGCGGGCGTCGGTAATGAAGCGCGACTCCTGGCGGATCAGCCCGTACACATAGGCCGGATCGAGGTTGATTTCGCGGCTGCGCTGCACCACGGCCTGCTGGTGCGGCATGGGAAAGCGCTGCTCGAAATCCAGCACGGACTTGGTGCGCTCGCTGGTGTTGATGCAACGGTCCCACACCTCACGCTGGCAGGCCATGTCGGCGGCGGCCAGCAGTTCGCGGTCGGTCATGCCGCCGCGGTCGTGCAGGTTGGTGGCGTAGTTCCATTCGCGGTTGCCTTCGCCTCGCAGCCCGAGCTGGATGGCGTAGAGCGACCGCACCAGGCCCGGGTTGACGCTGGCAATGGCCTTTTCTTCCGGCGTGAGGGCGGCCGGCTTGGGCGGCACGGTGATCTTCTGGCCGGTTTCTTCCAATGCCAGCTGCTCGTAGAAGCCGCGTACGCCGGCGATGCTCTGGAACAGGCGCGTGGGCTCCACGCGGTCGAGGTCCGACTTCACCTGGGCCATCAGCGCGCGGCCCTTCCA
>JAQGNA010000619.1 GCA_028292075.1 Rhodoferax sp.
AGCGTGAAGCGCATGGCGCGCACCTGCGACATGATTTCGATGTGCAGCCCGCTGGTGTCGTGTTCCTTCAGGCAGGTCTGGACCTTCTTGATGACTTCGTTCTCGTGCGGGCGGTAGGGGTCGAGCCCGAACACGGCGGGCATGCCGGAGTTGCGCGCGCGGGTGACGGCGGCTCCGCTCCCAAGCACGTTCAGCAGCTGGTAGAAGAAAACCACCTGCGCTGGGATTCGCTGGGTGAATTCCTGGCGCTGGCCGTGTCGCTCGAAGACCTCGGCATCAAGACCGGCAACGACAAGGCCAAGCTGCTGGCCAAGACGCTCGACGCCGCCACCGGCAAGCTGCTCGACCACAACAAGGGCCCGTCGCCCAAGACCGGCCAGCTCGACAACCGCGGCAGCCAGTTCTACATCGCGATGTACTGGGCCCAGGCCCTGGCCGAACAGAGCGAAGACAAGGCACTGCAGGCGCACTTCGCCCCGCTGGCCAAGCAGCTGACCGAGAAGGAAGCCGAGATCGTCGAGGAACTGCGTTTGGTGCAAGGCAAGCCGGTGGACATCGGCGGCTACTACATGCCAGATCCCAAGAAGACGGCCGAAATCATGCGGCCGAGCCCGACGTTCAACGCGGCCATCGCTGCTGCGCAGGTCTGAGGCGACCACGCCGTTGGTTGCTGGGTGGGGTGAAGCTGCGCCAAGCAAGGCGCGGCTTCGACAAGCTCAGCCCGAACGGTGGGGGTGGGGTGAGTGGTGAGGACACACCGACCCCGTTCGTCCTGAGCTTGTCGAAGGACTGTCACGAACGGCTCGGCTTCGACATGCTCTGCCCGAACGGTGGGGGTGGGGGGTTGGGGTGGGTGGTGAGGACACACCGACCCCATTCGTCCTGAGCTTGTCGAAGGACTGTCACGAACGGCGTGGCTTCGGCATGCTCTGCCCGAACGGTGGAAGATGAGGGCTGAGGTCGACACCCCACTCTCCGTTCGTCCTGAGCTTGTCGAAGGACTGTCACCAAAGGCGCGGCTTCCACAGGCTCAGCCCAAACGGTGAAATTTGAGACACGTGCATCCCGAATGGTGCGCGGTTGAGGGACTCAGCCCCCCTCCCCGTTCGTCCTGAGCTTGTCGAAGGGACCGCGAACCGTAGACCCGCAAAGACCTACTTCAGCCGCATCTCCGCGGCCCTCGCATGGGCCTGCAGGCCCTCGCCATAAGCCAGCTCCGCGGCGATCTTGCCCAGCACCTGCGCGCCCGCTTCGCTCACCTCGATGAGGCTGCTGCGCTTCTGGAAGTCATACACGCCGAGCGGGCTCGAGAAGCGTGCCGTGCCGCTGGTGGGCAGCACATGGTTCGGTCCGGCGCAGTAGTCGCCCAGGCTTTCGCTGGTGTAGGCGCCGAGGAAGATGGCGCCGGCGTGCTTCAGCAGCGGCTCCCAGCGGTGCGGCTCGTGGCTCGACACCTCCAGGTGCTCCGGTGCGATGCGGTTGCTGATGGCGCAGGCCTCTTCCATGCTGCGGGTGTGGATCAGCGCGCCCCGGCCGGTGAGCGATTTGGCGATGATTTCGGCACGCGGCATCTCGGGCAGCAGTCGGTCGATGGCGGCCTGCACGGCATCGATGTAGGCGGCGTCGGGGCACAGCAGGATGCTCTGCGCCAGTTCGTCGTGTTCGGCCTGGCTGAAGAGGTCCATGGCCACCCAGTCGGCGGGCGTGCTGCCGTCGGCCAGCACCAGGATTTCACTCGGCCCCGCGATCATGTCGATGCCCACCGTGCCGTAAACGCGCTTCTTGGCGCTGGCGACGTAGGCATTACCCGGGCCGGTGATCTTGTCGACCTTGGGCACGGTGGCCGTGCCATAAGCCAGCGCGGCCACGGCCTGCGCGCCGCCAATGGTGAAGGCGCGCGTGACACCGGCCACATACGCGGCTGCCAGCACCAGCGCGTTCTTCTCGCCGCGCGGCGTGGGCACGACCATGATGATCTCGCCCACTCCGGCCACGTGAGCCGGAATGGCGTTCATCAACACGCTCGACGGATAGGCCGCCTTGCCACCGGGCACGTAGATGCCGACGCGGTCGAGCGGCGTGACCTTCTGGCCCAACAGCGTGCCGTCCTCGTCGCGGTAGCTCCAGCTTTCGCCGCAGGCCTTCTTCTGCGCCTCGTGGTAGCGCCGCACCCGCGCCGCCGCGGCCTGCAGGGCATCGCGCTGGGCGGCCGGAATCGCGTCGAACGCGGCCTTGAGTTCAGCCTGGGTCAGCTCGAGCGCCGCCATCGACGCCACGTCAAGACCATCGAAGCGCTTGGTGTACTCGAGCACGGCAAGGTCGCCCCGCGCCTGCACGTCGCCGAGGATGTCGGCCACCCGCTGCTCGATGGCTGCGTCCGCTTCGGCCGACCAATGCAGCCGCGCCTTGAAGTCGGCCTCGAACGAACCGTTCGCCGTGGAGAGACGGAGGGGTATTGCTGCAAGAGTCATGTCGATCAGGAGATGGTTGACGGCGAAACCGGATTGCGAATGGCCACCGCGGTGGCAAAGGCATCGATCAGCTGGCGGATCGGCGCCTGCTTGAGCTTGAGCGCGGCCTGGTTCACCACCAGCCGAGAGCTGATGTCCATGATGCGCTCAACCTCGATCAGGTGATTCGCCCGCAACGTGTTGCCTGTGGAGACCAGGTCGACGATGGCGTCGGCCAGGCCCGTCAGCGGCGCAAGTTCCATGCTGCCATAGAGCTTGATCAGGTCCACGTGCACGCCCTTGGTGGCGAAGAAGTCGCGGGCGATGGCCACGTACTTGGTGGCCACCCGCAGCCGCGAGCCCTGCCGCACCGCATGGGCGTAGTCGAAGTCGTTGCGCACGGCCACGCTGATGCGGCACTTGGCGATCTGCAGATCGAGCGGCTGGTAGAGCCCCTGGCTCCCGTGCTCGAGCAGGGTGTCCTTGCCGGTGATGCCCAGGTCGGCGCCGCCGTATTCGACATAGGTGGGCACGTCGCTCGCGCGCACCAGCACCACCTGCACCTCGGGCCGGTTCGTCGCGAGAATGAGCTTGCGCGACTTTTCAGGATCGTCCAGCACCTCGATGCCGGCCGCCTTCAGCAGCGGCAGCGTGTCGTCGAAGATGCGGCCTTTGGAGAGCGCCAGGGTGATCATGCCGTGATCCTCTCGATGTCGGCCCCTATGCCGCGCAGCTTGGCCTCCATCTGGTCGTAGCCACGGTCGAGGTGGTAGATGCGGTCGACCACGGTTTCGCCTTCGGCCACCAGGCCCGCGATCACCAGGCTGGCCGAGGCCCGCAGGTCGGTCGCCATGACAGTCGCGCCGGAGAGCTTGGCAATGCCCTCGACCACCGCCACCTTGCCGTCGATCTGAATGTGCGCTCCCAGGCGCACCATCTCGTTGACGTGCATGAAGCGGTTTTCGAAGATGGTCTCTGTGACCATGCTGGCGCCCTGCGCAATGCAGTTGAGCGCCATGAACTGGGCCTGCATGTCGGTCGGAAAGCCGGGGTATTCGGTGGTGCGAAAGCTCTGCGCCTTGAGGTGCTGGTGCGCCGGGCCCGGCGACTGCACGCGGATGCCGTCGGCCAGCGGCGTGACCTGCACGCCGGCATCGCGCAGCTTGTCGACCACGGCGTCGAGGTGGTCGGCGCGGCCGTGGCGCAGTACCACGTCGCCACCCGTGGCGGCCACCGCGCACAGGAAGGTGCCGGCCTCGATGCGGTCGGCCACCACCTGGTGGGTGCAGCCGTGCAGCGTCTCGACGCCCTCGATGCGGATGTGGCTGGTGCCGTGGCCCTCGATCTTCGCGCCCATCTTGATCAGCATTTC
>JAQGNA010000626.1 GCA_028292075.1 Rhodoferax sp.
ACCAGCGGGCGAAGCCGGGGGCGGTGTGTTCGATGGGTGTCACGCGGTGGGCTCCTGGTCGCGCCAAGGCGCCCTCAGCATCCGAAGGCCCGTCCCCCGACGCCAGGCGCCTGCGCCATCCATTGTGTTGAACGCCCAGTGCACTTGGACGGCGATTTGTTTCCGTCAGGCAGTAAGCCTTTTCCGACGCACCATTGCGGCACGGTGCGCGACACGGTGCGCGGCACGGTGCGCGGCACGGTGTGCCGCATGGTGTCCGGCACCGTGTGCCATGGGTTGTCTGCCGCCGAGGGCGGTGCAGGTCACCTGGTCGATACAGGCTTGGCCGGAGGCGTCGTGCGGTGCGGGCTGGTGCGGTGCAAGAGCCTCCAGATTACCGCGGCAGTCATTTGGGGTGGTCGGGGGCCGGCAGGTGCAGATCGGTGCCTGGCGTAGAGGCCGGCGGCAGGTCCGGCAGCGGAGGCGCGGAAGGAGTTGGCGGCGTGACGGGAGGGGCCGGCACCCAAGGCGATGGCTGCCCATGCGGCGATGCAGGCACCGGCGGCAGCGGTGGCACCGGTCCCACGGACGGAACAGGATGCGGCGCCGTTGGCGCAGGCACCTGGCCGCCAGAGGTCGCGCGAGTTGCCGGCGTCGCGTGCTGGAAGGAAGCCCCGGCCATGGTGGGATCCTTGCGTGCGCCATGGTCGGTGTCGCTGGCGGCGGACCGGTATTTCTGCGCCACGTTCTGTGCGGCGCTGGCCGCATTCTGGGCCGCCGCCTGGGCCTGGGCCTGCATGGCGCGGGCGCGTTCCCTGGCGGTGGCGATGCGGCTGTCCATGTCGGCCTGTTCGGACGCCATGTCGAGCCCGTCGACCGCCTGAAGGTAGACCATGCTGGTGCCGCGCAGGTAGACCATGCCCGGCAGCGTGAAGGCGACGGCGATCAGCAGGCCGCCGCCGATCATCGCGGCGACCGCATGGCCGGTGTTGCCGCCGGCCATCAGCGCGCCGGCCATGCCGGTCCGGCCGATGCCTGGCAGCACGCCCGGCATGTCGCCCAACACCGGAATCGACACCAGCGCCGTGGCGGCCGTGCCGGTGAACAAGATGGCGCCGATCAGCATGCCGACCACGGTCGCGATCAGTGACACCGCCACCATGAGCAGCAGCACCATCACCAGCCGCTTGCGAACGATGGCGAGCAACTGGCTGATGCATTCCATCGTGCGGGCGCCTCCCCAGATCGCCGGCGCCGACAGCGGAAAGATGACCGTGGGCACGGCAAACAGCGCCAGGCCGCTGACCACCACCGCGATCGGAAACACCGCGGTGTAAAGGATCGGACCAATGAACGGGATCTTGCAGAGGAACAGCACCACCGCCAGCGCCAGGAAGCCGGCCATGTAGACCGCGGCCAGCAGCAGGAACACCAGGATCAGACGGTGCGATGTGGCCAGGGAGTCCGAGATGGCCGTCGCCGCCGAACGCGAACGGCCGCCCTGGGCCTCGTCCATCATCATCATGCCGACGGCGTTGGCGCCATAGAAAAACACCGCATAGGCGGCCAGCATGAAAAGCCCTGCCAGGAAGTAGCTGACCTGCGACAGCAGTCCGCCCACGGACACCACCAGCGCCATGCAGACGAAGGTGGCCAGCAGAACGCCGACGGCGCGCCAGTTGCGGATCGCGTCGACGCTGTCGAGCAGCGAGCCGCTGTTCCTGAGCTGTTGGGCAAGCATGAAAATTCCTCGGGGATGGTTCTGATCGGAAAAAGGACGAACACGGCGGCGTCCGTGGGGTCAGTTGTGCAGCGCTTCCTGTTCCTTGCGGCGCTGCTCCATGGCGCGCAACTGCACGCATTGTGGATGCTGGCCAAAACGCGGCTGTCGACATTGTTCCGTCATGCACATCGTCCTGCCCAGCAACACGCGGTCCGTGCAGGCTTCTTCGGGGCTGGAGGGGCCGGTCGGGGCAGGCCGTGGCGGAGGAGGTTCCGGTGCCGGCGCTGGCACAGTCGTTGGCGGCGGTGCCGCTGCCACCACGGCCGGGGAAGGCGGTGCCCGTGTCGGCAGGGGCACGGGCGCTGCAGCGGGCGCCGTGCGAGGCCGTGGAGCGATTTTTGCCTTGGCAGGAGGCACAGAAGCGGCAGCTGCCGGCGGCGTTGCCGTCATCTGCGAGGCAGAGGGGGCCGCGTCTGGCGTTGTCGCGGGCGCCGCAGGGGTGGCTTGGGCCGCTGGCTTTCCCGTCGGCGCTGGTGAAGGCGATGGCGCTTCGGCAGGCGGCGGGGCAGGCGCGGCGATGGCCGCGACCGTCGGGGCAGCTGCGGCCTGCGGTTTGGTTGCCGCAGGCACATCAGGCACACCAGGCACACCAGGCAATGAGGGCGTCGTCAGCGTTGTCGCGGTTGAGGGCGTCGAGGCAGTGGGGGACGATGAAGGCGGCATTGGCGCCGTTCCAGCGTTTTCACCTGGCGGCGTGGGCGGTGTGGCCGTGATGGCATCTGCCGAAGGCCCGGCCTTGGCGCGCTGCCACCACCATGCCGCGCCCGCGCCGGTGATCATCACGGCGGCGAGCAGGACGATCACTGGCAGCTTGCCTCTCGCAGCGCCGGTGGCCTTCC
>JAQGNA010000625.1 GCA_028292075.1 Rhodoferax sp.
GGTCGAGTCGGCCGATGCCCACCAGCAGCCCCAGCACGCAACCGAGCACGAGCGCGCAGGCGGTCAGCTGCACCGTCATCGCGGCGCCCCTGAGCAGCTCGGGCCAGCCGGCCCAGACGGGTGAGAAGTCGAGGTCCATCGCTGGGGC
Organism: Rhodoferax sp.; assembly: GCA_028292075.1. The sequence continues at coordinate 149 of JAQGNA010000625.1, forward strand.
GCCTGGCCTATTTACCGGCCGGGAACCACTTGGCGACGATCCGGGCATAGCTGCCGTCGGTCTTCATCTTCGCCAGGGCCTCGTTGACCGCCCGGGTCAGCTCCGGCGTGTCCTTGCGCAGCGCCATGCCGTATTCCTCTGTGGTGAGCTGCTGGTCCAGCACCTTCAGGCCGGGGCGGGTGCGGGCGTACTGGAAGGCGGCGGGCTTGCCGGTCACCAGCGCGTCGGCCCGGCCGATGTCCACCAGATTGAACATCTCCTGGTTCTTCTCGACCTCGATCAGTTGCACCTGCGGGTATTTTTCCTTCAGGTAGCTGACCGACTTGGTGCCCACCTGCACGCTGATCTTCTTGCCGTTCAGGTCCGCGGCATTCTTGATCGTGGCATTGCCGTCCTTCACCATGGCGACCAGGCCGCCAGCGAAATAGGGCTCGGTCATGTCGACCACCTTCTTGCGTTCTTCGGTGATGTAGATCGCCGAAACGGCCATGTCGAAGCGCTTGGAAATCAGCCCGGGAATGAGGCCCTTGAAGTCGATGTCGGTCCATTCGACCTTCTTGCCCATGGACGCGGCCAGTGCCTCGACCAGTTCGATGTCGAAGCCGGTGCGCTTGCCGTTTTCCACGTATTCCATGGGCGGAAAGGTGGCGTCGGTGGCCACCGTCAACACCTGTTGAGCCTGGGCGGTGGCGCCGAAGGTGGCGAGCACCACGCTGGCGATGGCGGAGAGAAGAAGATGGCGGCGGTGGTTCATGAAAGGTCCTGAAGGGTGGATGAAATAAGGGGGCCGAGGAGGCCAAGCAGCTTCCTTGCCAGGGCACGGCCGCGAAGGTCCACAGTGGCTGACTTCACTTCACGGCGTCAGTGATGTTCACTTCACCATCGGCAGCTTAAGCCCCTGCTTCTTCGCCGTGGCCACCGCGATGTCGTAGCCCGCATCCGCATGCCGCATCACGCCGGAGCCGCTGTCGTTCACCAGCACCCGCGCCAGGCGCTCGGCCGCCGCGTCGCTGCCGTCGGCCACGATCACCATGCCGGCGTGCTGCGAATAGCCCATGCCCACGCCGCCGCCATGGTGCAGGCTGACCCAGGTGGCGCCGCCCGCGGTGTTCAGCAGTGCGTTGAGCAGCGGCCAGTCGGACACGGCATCGGTGCCGTCCTTCATGGCTTCGGTTTCGCGGTTGGGGCTGGCCACCGAGCCGGTGTCGAGGTGGTCGCGGCCGATGACGATGGGCGCCTTGAGCTCGCCGCTTTTCACCATTTCGTTGAATGCCAGGCCGGCGCGGTGGCGCTCGCCCAGGCCGAGCCAGCAGATGCGCGCCGGCAGGCCCTGGAAGGCGATGCGCTCGCGCGCCATGTCGAGCCAGCGGTGGGTGTGGTGGTTGTCGGGGAACAGTTCCTTGATCTTGGCGTCGGTCTTGTAGATGTCTTCCGGGTCGCCCGAAAGCGCCACCCATCGGAACGGCCCCTTGCCCTCGCAGAACAGCGGCCGGATGTAGGCGGGCACGAAGCCGGGGAAGTCGAATGCGTTCTTCACGCCCTCGTCATAAGCCACCTGGCGGATGTTGTTGCCGTAGTCCACCGTGGGAATGCCCATGGCCTGGAAGTCGAGCATGGCCTGCACGTGAAGGGCGCAGCCTTGCGCCGCGGCCTTGGTGAGGGCGGCGTGCTGCGCGGGGTCTTTCTGCGCTGCCTTCCACTGGTCGACGCTCCAGCCCACCGGCAGGTAGCCGTTGATCAGGTCGTGGGCCGAGGTCTGGTCGGTCACCAGGTCGGGCTTGATGGCGCCGGCCCTGGCGCGGCGCACCAGCTCGGGCAGCACCTCGGCGGCGTTGCCGAGCAGGGCGATCGAAACCGCTTCCTCGGCATCGCAATGCTGGCGGATCAGTTCGAGCGCATGGTCGATGTCGCGCGCCTGCTTGTCCACGTAGCGCGTGCGCAGGCGGAAGTCGATGCTGCTCTGCTGGCACTCGATGTTGAGCGACACCGCACCGGCCAGCGTGGCGGCCAGCGGCTGCGCACCGCCCATGCCGCCCAGGCCGGCGGTCAGGATCCACTTGCCCTTGAGACTGTTCTTGTAATGCTGGCGACCGGCTTCCACGAAAGTCTCGAACGTGCCCTGTACGATGCCCTGGCTGCCGATGTAGATCCAGCTGCCCGCCGTCATCTGGCCGTACATGAACAGGCCCTTGCGGTCCAGTTCGTTGAAGTGTTCCCAGTTGGCCCACTTCGGCACCAGGTTGGAGTTGGCGATCAGCACGCGCGGCGCGTTGGCATGGGTCTTGAACACGCCCACCGGCTTGCCCGACTGCACCAGCAGCGACTCGTCGTCTTCCAGCTCGCGCAGGCTGGCCAGGATCTGGTCGAAGCAGGCCCAGTCGCGCGCGGCGCGGCCGATGCCCCCGTACACCACCAGCGCCTGCGGGTTCTCGGCCACCTCGGGGTCGAGGTTGTTCTGCACCATGCGGTAGGCGGCTTCGGTGAGCCAGCTTTTGCAACTCAATGCCGTGCCACGCGGGGCACGGATGACGCGGCTGGGGTCGACACGCGGGTCGGCGAGGGCGGCAGGCTTGATGATGGATTCGTTGGCGTTCATGGCGGGCTCCGGGGGATCGATGTCAAAGAGAGGCGTTCGGGCTGAGCGGGTGGACTGACTGGTGACTGGGTGGACCCTTCGACAGGCTCAGGGCGAACGGCCAAGGAAATGCGGGGTTCCGGTTGCTGCGGTTCACGGTGTCTTCACACGCCCTGGTGGCTGGGCAGGATCTCTTGCACGGCGGCGGGCCAGGTGCTTTGCAGCGCCCACTGCTTCATGGCTTCGACGTCGTCGGCAAGAAAGCGGTCCTGGTCGAGATAGGCCACGCGCTCGCGGATGCGCGCGAATTCGGCTTCGACCAGTGGTGAACTTTTGAGGCCGCGTTGGCCGGCGCCGGGCCGCCCCAAGCCGGCCGGCAACCCTTCGGGGGGCAGCGAGGACACGTCGGTGCCGAGTGGCGGGGCGCGTTTCAATTCCATGCCCTGCGCCGCGCCCATGGCCTCGATGCCGACCACCACCGCGGTGTTGGCCACCATGTCGCCGAGCCGGCGCGCGGCGAAGGTCGCCATCGACACATGGTCTTCCTGGTTGGCCGAGGTCGGCAGGCTGTCGACGCTTGCCGGATGGGCCAGCGACTTGTTCTCGGACGCCAGCGCCGCG